>JBDHQG010000065.1:0-11647 GCA_039806925.1 Limisphaerales bacterium | reverse complement strand
ACATAATCGTACCGGCCTTCGGACGCCAGTTGCACGTTTGTCACGATGAGCGCGGAGTTGATTGCTCCGGGAATCGCATTTCTGTTGAACCGCCACTGGCCGGCGAACGGCGTGGCGCTCATCACGGTCGCAGTAAAAAGCGCGTTGGAGCCTGGCCTGGCTTGCTGTGAAGACGGATCGATCTCCGCCAGTGCCGGTGCGATGGCAAGCCGAACCGGCGCGCTGGTCCAGGATTGAAATGCGGTCACGACGGCGACGGAATAGCCGGCGTCGTCAGCAAAGGCGACGGATGCCAGCGCGAGCAAGGCGTTTGTTTCGCCCGGAAGCGTTTCGCCATTCTTCAGCCACTGGAATCCCGCCAGCGGCGCGGGCAGCGCGGCGAACTGCGCGTGCAACGTTGCGGACGTGTCGACCGCGACGTTGCTGCGATCCGTGATGACGCGGACGAGATTCGCCAGTTCGGACGGATTGCTTCCGGCATCGAGTTCGTCGCGGTCCAGCTGCCCATCCCGATCTCGGTCGATGCCGAGCCGTATGCCGGTGCCGGGGGCGACGAGGGTGAACGTCGTTTCGGAACCGGCTTCAATGCCGGCGAGCAGCGATTCAACGGGCGCCGTTTCGGCGCGGCGGTCGGACTGGAAAACATTGCGCGCCGAATCAAACCACCAGCCGCGCTGCAAACTGTTCCGCTGGCCCTTGGCGATCAACTCAACGCGGCCCGCGGGCGAGCGTGCGAGGGCGATCATGGTGTCGAACAAGGCGGCGCCATTCGTGGAGGTGAGCGTGACTTGTCGCCCGACGGCGGCGACGGGCGTCGTGTCCGACAGGGCCTGCGGCGAGGCCGCGTCCGAACCCGCGACCGACAGCAGGAACGCCACGAGATCGGCGACATCTTGATCAGTGGCGACGCGCAGGCCGTTCAGGAAGCGTGGCAGCGTATCGATGCTGCCATCGTGTCCGAATCCAAATCCGGCGCGCGAATCAACAGTGCTTCCGCTCATGCCGATCTTGTCCGCCACGTTGCGAAACTGCGCGATCTTCGAGCGAAGATTGTTTTCGAGACGAAACGAAACCGGGAAGGAATGTCCGCCGTTCGGCCCGAGCGGAACCGGCTTCTGCACGCCTCCCTGTGACGCATTGTCGATGCCGAGGCCGGTCGGCGCGGTGTGGCACGTCACGCAAAAATTCTCCGCGCGATTGAATTGAATCAATCCGCGCGCGGCGTTGCCGGCGGACAGGGGAGCGCCGACGGCAAGTTCACCATCGCCGAGCGCGATCTGTCCGGGAAGGGCGATGTTCGTCGCGAATGAATTATCGAGATTCCGATACGGATTCGGCGGGAGGCGAATACTCGCGAGAAAGTCGCGGAACTCGCGCATCTCGGCGCGGGTGAGCGCGGCGACGGCGCCTTGCAGGTTGGTGAACGTGCCGTTGAAGGCCTCGATGTCCGCGCGGTCGCCGCGCCAGTGAAACGGTTCGTGGCCGATGATGTCCTGCAAGGTCTGCGTCACCATCACGCCTTTCATCGGGTGAAACGTGTTGGTGACGATCTGGCCTTGATGGTTCAGCACCGCCGTCGTGGCGTCGCCCGCGGGATTGCCTAAATCCCAGCCGATCCGGTCTATGCGCGCATCAACGTGGCACGACGCGCACGATGCCTGGCCGAGGCCCGACATGCGGCGCGTGTCGTAGAGATGACGGCGACCGGCGGAGACATGGATCGGTGTCGGATCGACGAGCCGAGTGATGGATTTCACCGTGTGCCGGGCGGTGTCCACGACCGAGAGACTCGAGGCGAAGCGATGGTAGACATAGAGCCGCCCACGCGAATCATCCAGCGCGAGCCCGCATGGACCTTCGCCGACTTCAATCGGCGGCAATGACAGGCGCAATCCATCCGCACCGATGGCCACGATGTTTCGTGAGCCCATGCCGGCGACGTAACCGCGCGTGCCGTCGGCGCTCCAGGCGATGGCGCGTGGATCGCCGATGGACTTGTCGCGCTCAGTTTGGGGAACTGTCGGCGTCGAGTAGTCGAGGTGCGGATTGAGATCGGAAATGGTTTTCGTGAAGTTGAACGGGTCAACCATCGCCAGCTTCACCTGCGCGAAAACCCCATTCAGGTTGGGCTCGAACCGGACTTCGTTCCGCGCGTCCGTGCCGACGACGGCGATCTGGCCGGAGACGGGATTCGGCTCGGCGGCCATGCAGATGTTCATCAGCCCGGTCGCGTAGGTGACGGTGAACGTCGCCGTGTCGATCGCGGCGAGATCACGATCCGGCAAATCCCATCCGATGACGCGTTGCGTGAGGCTGGCGTTGGTGCCCGAGACGAACTCCGTCCAATCGCGCTGGTTGTCATCGAGCCAGCGACCGTTGGCGTTGCGGCGCACGATCAGGCTCGTGTTCGGCGGCGGAAGATTCGTCGGAAGGTTCGGGTTGATCGGAGGACGAAAGGTCAGCCCGTCGTTCGGCGGCGGATTCAATCCACCGTAAGGACCGTTTGTGCGGCTCACGACGTTGTCGATGAAGAGCAGGTTCCGCATCTTCGCGCCGATGACGGTCGTGGCATTGCCGGATTCAAAGATCGCCGCATAAACGCGCTGGCCATCCGGGCTGACGGAAAGCGCCTTCGGTCGCTCGGCGTGGATGGTGAGGTTGGTGATCAGTTGCCGCGTCGCAGGATCGAAAACCTGGATGGTGTTCGGCAGCGCGCATGAGACGAAGGCTCGCGCCGGTGTGCCGGCGAAGACGACGTCACCTGGAGTGTCGATCGTGTCGAGAGTGGCGATGACGCGCTGGTTCGGCACGTCCACGATGCTGATGGAGTCGGAGATGTGATTTACAACCCAGGCTTCGGTGGCGTGGCGGAAACGAACGGTGACCGGATCGATGCCGACGGGCACGAAGCCCAATGTTCGCGGCGCTTCACCGGTCACGTCGAGGAGTTCGAGCTTGCCGTCCGCGAGGTTGCAGACGGCGAGCGTGGAACGATCCGGGCTCAGTGCGATGGGATGAACGGGCGCAGTCTCGAAGTTGATGAATGCGGGGTCCGCAGTCTCCGCAGCATGTCCTGAAGCCATTGCCGCCAGTGCGAGCAGCAGAGAGACGATGGTGGCGCGGACGTTCACGGGTACAACAGCCGGCGCTTTCGAACCGTTCAGGGGTTCGCAAAGCGGGGACGCGGGAAGAATACCCGATTGGAGATCGATTGCAACGCGGGGGGAACCACCGCGTGTAAGGCGGCTGGCTCTTAGCCGGAACCATGCAGTTGAAAGTAGGTCAGGCATCCTGACTGTCCCACGCTGCAAGGGGATGGGCAATGGATAAGGATGGTTCGCCGAGCCAAACCGTTCGGTGTTTGCGTTGGAAAACTTCGGGACAGGCTGGAAGCGCTGCCCTACCGGCGCGGCAGACCGCAGTTCGCGATTTTCAACGGCATCATTCCGGCTAAGTCGTCTTCGGGAAACCGTTGCGCAGCGAGCGCCACGGTTCCTCGTTCGACACGTCCACGATGCCCGGCTCCGGCGCGTTCGCCGGCGAGAGAATCGCGAGGAAGACGAGGCGTTCGTTGAAGGGATTGTAGGTGCCGTGGACTTCGCCCTTGGGGATCAGCACCATCTCGCCGGGGCCGAGGATGCGATGCTGTTTGCCGATCCATTGCTCCGCGCGGCCGGAGAGAATGTAGATGATCTCTTCGCGCGTCGGGTGCGTGTGGAACGGATGCGAGCGGAACGCCTCCATGTTCGCGCGCACCATGAGCAGCTCCTTGTTCGGCACCACGTCGGCGCGCGACAGCCATTCTTCCAAGGTCCACGGCGAGACGAAGTCCACCTTCTCGGCGGCGGTGACAAAGCGGCGGTCGGCTGGGGCGGGAATCAGGTTGCTCATGGGATGGAGATGAATGGAGGAATCGGCTGGTCAGCGAACGTAATCAACTGGGAGCTTGGACTGCGGAGACATGTCTCCGCTTTGGCTGCACGGTGGAAGTTTTTTGATCGTTTGCACGACCCGCCTCGCAGCCAAAGCGGCGTCATGCCGCCGCAGTCCAAGGGCGTGTGAACCGGCTCATGGCAGGGGCGGATGTCATTCCGTGCAACCATAAATTCTGATGTCTATGGAAACAATTCCATGAGGGCGTCGGCAAACAGTTTCATGCCGCGCGCGTCGGGATGATTGATGGAGTTCATCATCACGCTCGTGTGCGGAATGCCCTGCCGCCACAAGCGTCCGTAGCGCAGCGCGGCGTCCGCGAGGGCGACGTTGTGTTTCGCCGCGAACTGACGCAGGCCGGCGACGTAGGGACGCGGGTCGTTATCGATGTCGCGCTCGCGCGTGAGGCCCATCCAGTCCGGGCGCACGTAATGCGGCGTGAGGATGATCCATTCCGCGCCGATGGCCTGAAAGTCCGCGAGGAACTTCGAGTATTGTTTCTCGACGGCTTCGGGGTTCAGCCCCGCGTCGTTCACGAACTCGGACACCACCAGGTCCGGCTTCGCGGCGAGCACCTTCTCCTTGTAGTTGTGTTCCGCGCCGGGCGGCTGCGCGAGGTAAGTGCCCGTGTTGCGGCCGCCCCACGCCTCGGTGACGAGCTCAATCTTCGCCTTCGGGAAACGTTCCTTCAGCCGCGCGACGAATTGTTCCTGCCAACGATTCTTCTGCCAGTCAGGCACGTAGGTGCCGACCGTGACGCTGTCGCCCCACGCGAGAACGCGGAGCGGTTCGCCGTTGCGCAGCTTCGCGAGCGCTTTCGGCGTGAACTTCTCCGCGACCGTCGGTGAGGGCTTCGGCGGTTCGGGATAAGCCGTCTCCAGAATCGGGAAGAGATGATCGGGCGAAAGCTTCGCGATGACGCCGGGCAGCCAGATGTTCCCGAGATGTTGCTCACCGGGTTTGATCTCCGGCGCGAGCGGCGCGGCGGAGAGCGGCTGGCCCTTGCGCCATTCCACGCGTCCGTCCTTCGTCAGCACCACGGCGTCGAGGCGCAACTGTGCGTGGCGATAGCTCGCATAGACCGGCTGCTGCGCGCCGATGCTGCTGTTTGTCGTGCGACCGACCGTGCCCCAGGACAAATCCACTTCATACGCCTCGCCACGGCGGAAAGTCTCGGAACTCGTCTCCGGTCCGGCGCGTAGCACGAGGCTGTCCTTGTCGAGCAGGTAAGGCGTCGTGGTTTCCTGCGCGCGCACGCCGACGAGTTGCACGCCCTTCACCCAACCGCCCGCGCGCGGATTAAAAATGGGGAGCGAATCATACTTCTCCGCCGTCACGGTGACCCACTCGGGCGGCGTCACGCGCACGATGGTGTTCACAGGTGAACCGCCGCCGTGCGTGAACGTGACTTGGACATCCCAATCGCCCGCGAGCTTGAACTCCGCCGGGGCGGCGAACGCACGAACGGAGCATGCCGACACGAGTGCCAGCAAGAGGAAGAACTTCTTCATGCGACAGAAGCGAAGACTGAAACTACTTCACTTCCAGCCGCTGCGGTGCGGCGAGCTTCGGCTGGGCCTTCTGCCATTCTTCGCGGCTCACCGTTTTCTTCGAGTGGAGATGCACGAACGTCCCCTTCTTGTTGCCGACGACGATGTCCGGCAAGCCGTCACCGTTCGCGTCCGCCGCGACTACTTGCGTGCCGACGCCGGAATCGTTGTCGATCTGATACGGGATCCAGTCCACGGACTTGTCCGCGCCGCGCACGAGCTTGAACCAGTAGAGCACCGCCGGCGCGCCCGGTTCGTCATCGCCCGCCGGGCCGTGCGCCCAGAAGCGTTTGCCCGTCACGATGTCCTTCAAGCCGTCGCCGTCGATGTCCACGAGGTCCACCGCGTGCAGCTGCGAGAAGCGCACGCCGTATTTGTTCAGCGGCGGCGGCGCGTTGCCCTTCTTCGGCTCCATGATGTTGTGCTGCGTGAAACGGATTTCGTCGTCAGCGTCGCGCTCCTTCAGTTGCTCGAACCACGCGAGGCCGTAGCCGTGCGCCGCGAGACTCGTGATCACGTCGTTCAATCCGTCGCCGTTCACATCATAGGCATACATCTGCGAACTGCCGTTGGCGGGTGCGAAGGGAACCTTGTGCTGCTTCCACGTCGGGTCGCCCGCGAGCGACTTCGGCTGCTCCCACCAGCCGTCCTTCTCCAGGATGTCCAGCCTGCCGTCGTTGTTCACATCGCCGAAGCCGTAGCCGTGATTGAACCAGTGCCATTTGCCCGGCGTGGAAATCTTGT
Source organism: Limisphaerales bacterium (assembly GCA_039806925.1). GTDB lineage: Bacteria > Verrucomicrobiota > Verrucomicrobiia > Limisphaerales > JADJPG01 > JADJPG01. The sequence goes on along the minus strand of JBDHQG010000065.1, from coordinate 5,420 downwards.
GGAACGTCCATTTCTCCGTCGGTTTGGTCCAAGCCGGCTGCGCGTAGCCGAAGTAGCTCACCATGTTCGTGCCTTCCTTGAGGCGCGTGTGAAAAAGCAGCTCCGGCTTGCCGTCGCCCGTGATGTCCCCAAACGTCGGTGATTCGTTGTCCGTGAGATCCACCGCGAGATGTTTCTTCCACAGACCGCCCGCGCCCTTGGGATTCTCGTACCAGTACGACGCCGCGCTCGGGAAGCCGAGGATCAGAATGTCATCCCAACCATCGCCGCTGAGGTCGTAGGCGAACGCGAAGAAATTATCCGAGTAGGCGTTCTCCTTGCCGAGACCGCCGTGAAAGCCCGGCACCGTCACCTTCGTCATCGGCCCGAGCTTCAGCTCGAACGGCGCCGCGCCGCCCGGCGACTTCCGCTTGTCCGCCACATCATACTCGTGACGCTTCTTGAAGTCCGGCCCCTCCCACCAGAACGGCCCGGACACGACGTCCATCTTGCCGTCCTTGTTGAAGTCCCCGAGGTTCGCGCCCTCGCTCCAGAATTGATCGCTGAGCTGGACCTTCTTGAATGTGTGCAGAGTCAGATCATCGGCTGCTCCGGCGAGGAAAGGTGCCGACACCACGGCTGCGAGAAAAACGAGGCGAGATTTCATGCGCTAGGTCTCGCAGGATGACGTGATGCGGTCAAGCCCGCAGGGAACGCTGCTCCCGGCGCGCCGGGCGACGCACGGGTGGTTTGCAATCCGCCGCGTCATCCCCTATTCCTTTGCGGCCCTATGAGCGCGCCGCACATCGTCACGATTCGGGAACTGTCGAAAGTTTACCGGCAGGGAGAGATCAACGTGGTGGCGCTGAACAACATCTCCCTCGACATCGCGCAAGGAGAGTTCCTCACGCTCATGGGGCCGTCGGGCTCCGGCAAATCCACGTTGCTGCATATCATCGCCGGAATTGATCGCCCCACGAAAGGCGTCTGCCGCGTGCAGGACATCGATCTGACGAAGCTCGACGAATCCGGCCTCGCGGACTGGCGTAATCAGAACGTCGGCTTCGTCTTCCAAACCTTCAATCTCATCCCGGTCCTCACCGCGTTTGAAAACATCGAGCTGCCGTTGCTGCTCACCCGGCTCAGCGCAAAGCGGCGTCGCGAGCAGGTGAACACGGCGCTGGAACTGGTCGGTCTTGCCGAGCGCCAGAAGCATCTGCCGCGGCAACTTTCCGGCGGCCAGGAACAGCGCGTGGCCATTGCGCGCGCTTTGGTGACGGACCCGAAGCTCATCGTGGCGGACGAGCCGACGGGAAATCTCGACTCGAACTCTGCGCAGGAGGTGCTCGGCATTTTGCAGATGCTCAGCCGGCAGATTGGCAAGACGGTGATCATGGTGACGCACGATCCGAAGGCGGCGGCGTTTGGATCGCGGTCCATCCACCTGGAGAAGGGAGAGCTGACGAATTGACGACTGTCGGCTTCATCGCGCGGAATGCGCTGCGGAACAAGCGCCGGTTCATTCTGTCGGTGTCGAGCGTGGCGGTCAGCCTGTTTCTGTTGGTCACGCTGCAGGTGGCGCTGCGCGAGTTGACGAATCCGATCAATGACGAGGGTTCGACTCTGCGCATCATTGTTCGCAACAAGGTCTCGCTGGCCCAGCCGCTGCCGGCGCGCCAGCTCCCGACCATCGAGCGGATTCCCGGCGTGGCGGCGGTGACGCCGTTCAGCTATTACGGCGGCCTTTACAAGGGTGACGAAAAGTTCACCAGCTTCGCGCAGTTTGCCGTGGACCCGGTGCGTTCGTTTGACCTGCTGTCGGACGCGAAGGTGGCGCCGGAACAGCTCAAGGCGTGGGCTGCTGATCGCACGTCGGCCATCGTGGGAAGGAAGACCGCCGAACGATACGGGTTGAAGATCGGCGACCGGATGCAGTTCACCGGACAGATTTATCCGTGCGACCTGGAGTTCAAGGTCGCGGGCGTCTACGAAGGAACGGCGGATGATCGGAACGTGTTCTTTCATCAGAAGTATCTCGACGAATCGCTCGGCGATCCCGGCACCGTCGGCACCTGGTGGGTGAAGGCGTCCTCCGTCGAGGAGGCGACACTGATTACGGACCGCATCAACAAGGCGTTTGCCAACACGAGCGCGGAAGTGCGGGCGGAGACGGAGCGTGCATTCCAGCTCGGGTTCGTCTCCATGTGGGCGAACATCAAGATTCTCATCGGCGGCATCAGCATGGTGGTGGTGTTCGCGCTGCTGCTGGTCACGGTCAGCACGATGAGCATGGCGATTCGCGAGCGGTTCCGGGAGCTGGCGGTGCTGAAGGCGATCGGGTTTCGCCGCCGCGATTTGTTTGCGTTCATCCTCGCGGAGAGCTTCGGCCTCGCGACGCTCGGGGCCCTGCTGGGCGCCGGCGGAGCGTGGTTGCTGTATGGAAGCATCGACATGCAGCAGCTGAGCAACGGCATGTTCCTGATGTTTGAAGTCACGCCGCAGATGCTCGCGCTGGCATTCAGCATCGCGGCGGTGCTGGGGCTGCTCTCCGCGGCGGCGCCGATGCTCGGCGTGGCGCGCACGAGCGTGGTGCAGGGATTGAAGACTCTCGACTGAACGCATCATGGCCCTTCCCCTGCGCTACAGCTTCCGAAACGTTTTGATCCGCTGGCGATCCACCTTTGCGACGGTGCTGGGCATCGCGCTGGTGGTCTTCGTCTTCGTGCTCTTGCAATCACTCGCGGCAGGCATCGAGAAGAGCAGCGGCAACACGGGCGACCCGCGGAACATCCTGATCGTGCGCAAAGGTTCCACGGCGGAATCGGCCAGCCTGATTTCGCGCGGGAACCTGCGCGAGATTCAGTACTTCGAGGAGATTGCGCGCAACGAACGCGGCGAACCGGTCATCTCGGCGGACGTGCTCGTGCTGGTGAACCTGCCGCGCTCGGACGGCAGCGGCGAGGCGAACGTGCTGCTGCGCGGCATTTCGGCGCGCGGCGTGGAGTTGCGGCCGCAGGTGAGGCTGGTCGAGGGCCGCTGGTTCACGCCGGGCAAACGCGAGATTGTCGTCAGCTCGCGCCTGGCGAAGCGCTTCGCGAATTTCGGCACCGGACAGTCCTTCAAGACGGGCACGGCGACGTTGACGGTGGTCGGTTGGCTGGATGGCGGTGGCAGCGCGTTTGACTCGGAATGCTGGATGGACGCCGACGAATGCCGGTCCATTTTTGAGCGGGATCTCTATTCCAGCTTTCTCGTTCGTCCAGCAAGCGAAGCGGCCGGAGTGAAATTGCTGGAACGCATCGAGGCGGACCGCCGCTTCAAGCTGAAGGCGGAGAAGGAAGTGGAGTACTATCGCAGGCAGACGATGACGGCGGCGCCGATCAAGTGGCTGGGAGGATTTCTGGCCATCATGATGTCGGTCGGCGCGGTCTTCGCCGCGATGAACACGATGTATGCGAGCATCGGCGCGCGGACGCGGGAGATCGGGACGCTGCGCGTGCTCGGCTTTCGCCGCCGTTCGGTGGTGCTGGCGCTGTTGATCGAGGGCGCGCTGCTGGCGTTGATTGGCGGGGTGGCGGGCTGCGCGGTGGCGTATTTGTGGAACGGCTACACGACGGCGACGATGGGTTTCGAGACGTTCAGCGAGATCGTTTTCGAGTTCACGGTGACGCCGCGGTTGATGGCGGAGGGGTTGGTTTTTGCCGTGCTGGTCGGATTGCTCGGCAGTTTTCTTCCGTCGGTGCGGGCGTCGCGTTTGCCTGTGATTGCGGCGTTGAAGTCGGTCTGAGGAGTTGGCGGCGTCTCATTTTGTTCATGCGCCGGCCCGCGTTGTTTCAGATTTTTAATTTGCTTGCCGATTGATTAACCAAGCATCTAAAAGCTCATCCATCACTTATGGCCGTGCGCAAACAAGCTGGGAAAAAGGGATCGAAGAAGGCATCCACCGAATCGAAGCGTCCCGCGCAGTCCAAGGGTTCAGGGGATACCAAGTTCTTCGTGCCGGCCACCCCGGAGGATGCCAGACAGCCGCGCGAGGCCGTGAAGGCCAACGACGCGCCTCCGACGCGGGATCGCGGCGGCTATGACGGGGACACGGCGTTCAAGCTTTACCTGCGCGAGATCGGCCAGGTGAAGCTGCTGACGCCGCAGGAGGAGATCGATCTGGCGGCGCTGATCAAGAACGGGGACAAGAAGGCGCGCGAACAGATGATCAAGGCGAACCTCCGGCTTGTGGTGAAGATCGCGCACGATTACGAGGGCTTCGGCCTGCCGCTGCTCGATTTGATCAGCGAGGGGAACATCGGCCTGATGAAGGCGGTGGAGCGCTTCGATCCGTCGAAGGGCGGAAAACTTTCCACGTACGGTTCGTGGTGGATCAAGCAGTCGATCAAGCGCGCGCTCGCCAACCAGTCGAAGACAATCCGGCTCCCGGTCCACCTCGTGGACAAGATTTCCAAGATGCGCCGCGTGACGATGAAGCTTCACGAGGTCTTCGGGCGCGAGCCCACGGATGAGGAGCTGGCGGAGGAGATGGGCATGACGCCCTCCCGCGTGGCCCAGATGCGCACGGCGGCGATCCGCCCGGCGTCGCTGGACGCGCCGATTGGCGATGACGATTCCAACAGCTACTCCGAGGTGATTGCGGATGAAAACGCCGACACGCCCTACGAGCAGCTGGAAGATCAGACGGTGACGCGCATGTTGCAGGACATGGTCACCACGCTGGATGATCGCGAGGCCACGATTCTGCGCTACCGCTTCGGCCTCGACGGCGGCAGCGAGAAGACGCTGGAGGAGGTTGGAGAAAAGTTCGGCGTCACGCGCGAGCGCGTGCGCCAGATCCAGAACATCGCCTTGAACAAGCTGCGCAGGATGATCGAGCGGCTTGAGGCGAAGCAAAAGTAGGACGCTTCCATGACTGCAACATCCCCGACGGCTGGCGATCTGCGCGATTCGATTCGCAACATCCCTGACTTCCCGAAGCCGGGCATCCAGTTCAAGGACATCACGCCCGTGCTGGCGGATCCGAGGCTGTTCTCCGCCTGCATCGACCTGCTCATCGACGGTTTCAAGCCGGGGCAGATCGACACGGTGGTGGGCATTGACGCGCGCGGGTTCATCTTCGCCTCGGCGGCGGCGCTGCGGCTCAACGCCGGCTTCGTCCCGGTGCGCAAGAAGGGCAAGCTCCCGTTCGACACGCACGAGCAGAGCTACGATCTGGAGTATGGCAGCAATACCATCGCAATCCACACCGACGCCGTGAAGCCCGGCGCGCGCGTGCTGCTGATCGACGACCTGCTGGCCACCGGCGGCACGGCGGCGGCGGCGGCGCTGCTCCTGCAGAAGGTGGGCGCGAAAATCCTGGAAGCCGCCTTCTTCATCGAGCTGAAGGATCTCGGGGGCCGCCGGCGCATCCAGCACTGCCCGGTGCGTTCGCTCGT
>JBDHQG010000712.1:0-2634 GCA_039806925.1 Limisphaerales bacterium | reverse complement strand
TTTACTCCCACGGCGTTGTGGTTCAGGAGCGGCGCGAGGGAGATGATCTTCGTGATCTGCCGGGTCAGCAGTTTCGTGACGAATGACTTGCGCCCGAGGCCTTCCCCTTTGCGGCCGAACTCGACGTCGCCCCAGACGAGCTGGCCGAGGATGGGGCGCTCCGGGAGGTAGAAAACCTCCTCGTCGAATCCGACGTTGGCGCTGCTGTCCACCTGCACGCCGTAACGCTCGGCCAGCTCGAAGAAGCCCGCCTTGCGCAAATCGGCGCGCTGACGATCCCAGATGATGATGTTGGTGGCGGGCACCTTTGATTCGATGAGTCCCTCGATGACGGCGGCGACCACCGACGGCCGCGTCCCCGCATCCGCGCCCGGGGTGCTGCAAACCTTGAGGCCCACGACATCCTTTGGAGCCACGAGACTTCGCCACGCCTCGGCGACGGTGGCTTTTCCCGTGATGTTCGTGAGGCCGGCCTTCACCATGCGGCGGACCCGATCCTCGTCCGGCTTGAAGGCCTCGGTCGCCGACGAATCATGGACGATGACGACGCGTGACGGGGCCGGGGCGGGCGCATCCGGGCCCGGCGATTCGGCGGCTGCGAACAGGGCCGCAAACATCGCGCCGGCGAATGCGCCCAGCCGCGCGTGCCCGCGCCAACGCCTGTTATTCTGTGCGTTTCTTGACACTTCGGAAGCCGGATGGTACCACCTGCCGCAGTGCTGACCAATAAAAACTGCGGCGGGAAACTGCTGTTTCACGTCCTGACCGTGGCAGCCTGCCTCTGGATTTTCGGCTGCTCACCTCCCGGTCCACGCGCGCTGCTGGAAGGCAAACGCCTGCTGGAGGAGGGAAATTATCCGGAGGCCGTGGCCTCGCTGGAAAAGGCGTCGTCGTTGCTCCCGAAGAATGCCCTTGCCTGGAATTACCTGGGCCTCGCCTACCACGCGGCGCGGCAGCACGAACAGGCGGTGAAGGCCTACCGCGTCGCCCTGTCGCTCGATCACAAGCTCGCCGCCGTCCGCTACAACCTGGGCTGCCTCTACCTCGAGCAGGACAATGTCACCAACGCGCTGGAGGAGTTGCGCAGTTTCACATTGCTCCAGCCGGGCGCTCCCGACGGGTGGCTGAAGCTGGGTGCGGCGCAGAACCGCGCGCGACGGCTCGACGAGGCGGAACGAAGCTTTCGCACCGCGCTGGACTTGCAGGCGCGCCACCCGGAGGCGTTGAACGGGCTCGGTCTGGTGCAGATGCAACGCCGCCGTTACTTGGAGGCGCTCAATCATTTCAACGCCGCCGCCACGCAGGAGCCGCCATATCCGCCGGCGGTGTTGAACGCGGCGATTGTGCAGCAGCAGCTGAACAATCGCACCGCCGCCCTCAATCGTTACCGCCAGTACCTGGGCTTCAAAACCGCGGACGCGGCCGCGGTGGAAATGATGGTCCGCCAGCTGGAGGGAGAGTTGAACCCGCCGTCGCTGTCCGCCCGCGCGACAGCTGTTCCTCCACCACCGGCCGGGAAGGGGACCAATGCGGCCCTCACATCGGTGAACCCGAACTGGAAGGCTCCCGTCAACATCCCGCCGTCGTTGACTCCAGTTCCGGCTCGCTCGAACTTGATCTCCGGGGTGAACACCTCGGCCACCACCGCGTCCTCGTCGTCTGCTGGCGGAGCGTCGAATGCCGCGATCAAGACCCCGGCGGAACCCCCACGAACCCTGGTTCGACCGGCTCCGCCGAAAGGCGCGGAGGCATTGACCATCAAGCCTGCGGAAGTTGAAGTCACCCAGGTGCAGGCCGATCCGGTCGTTCGCCAGGCGCAGGAGATTTCGCGTGCGACCGCTCCGCCAGCGGAGATTATCGAAGCCCCGCCATCGGGAAAAACAGCGACAAACGCCGCGCGGCGCGGGTTTTTCTCCCGGCTCAATCCCTTCGGCGGCAGAAATCGCACGAACGTCGCGACCGGCGAAACCCGGACAACGGTGATTCGCACGCCGCCGGCTCCGTCGGCCGTTCGTTACTCCTACCTCGCGCCCGCCGTGCCCACTCCGGGCAATGCCGGCGAATCGAAAAAAGCCTTCGAGCGCGGTGTAAAAGCGCAGCGTGCCGGGAGCCTCCCGCTGGCCATCACCGAATATCAGGCGGCGGTGAAGGCCGACCCCGCGAATTTCGACGCCTACTACAACCTCGGGCTGGCCTCATTGGAACGCGGTGATGCGCGCCTGTCGCTGTGGGCCTACGAAATCGCGCTCGCATTGCAGCCGGAGAATGGCGATGCGCGGTATAATTTCGCGCTCGCGCTCAAGGCCGGCGGCCATTGGCTGGATGCAGGGGAACAGTTTGAGAAACTGCTGTCCGAAAATCCATCCGACGCCCGCGCCCACCTTTCCCTCGCCAACCTGCTTGCCCAGCAACTACAGCAGCCCTCGCTGGCACGCGAGCACTATCAACGAGTGCTTGAACTCAACCCCAAGCATCCCGAGGCGGCCAAGATTCGCTTCTGGCTAGCGGCCAATCCTTAGTAAACCGGGAAACCCTCCGGCTGTGCCGGAGAGACTCCCGGAGTTTGACAACTCCGGGAGTCCATTGAGGCTCCGTGTGGTGAACCGCTCAAGGTCAACCACAGGAAACTCAAAT
>JBDHQG010000711.1:0-2636 GCA_039806925.1 Limisphaerales bacterium | reverse complement strand
TGCGGAGGCGCTCCAGAAGGCCATCGAAGCGAAGGCTTCCGCCGACGAGATCAAGGCCAAGCTCGCCAAGTATCGCGAATCCCAGAAGGCCAAGCAGGCCACGCTCGAGAAGGCCCAGGCGGAATTGCGCCAGGTTCTCTCCGTGAAGCAGGAAGCCCAGGCCGTGCTGATGGGCTTGCTTCAATAGATTGCCCCAAGCGAAGCTGGCGCTCTTAACCACCATGACTGAAAACGCCGACGCCCTGAAGCCGCTGCTCGACCGCATGGTGGAACAGCGGCAGCTCTCTGCCATCGACGCTGACGCCTTGCTGCGGCAGTCGCGCGAGGGCATGCCCGGTGGCGCGACGTCGAAGTCCGAGGACGAAATCCTGCGATGGCTCGCGACCGAATACGCGGTCGCCTACACCACGCTCGAAGACGTCGAACCGGATCGCCAGCTTCTCTCCCTTTTCCCCGCGCGCATCCTGCTCAAGGAGCAGTTGCTGCCGCTGCGCCGCACGAACGGCACCGTCGAAGTCGCCACCTACCGGCTCTTCTCCACGCAGGGCATCGACGCGCTCAAGACGATGACGGGCCTGAAGCTCAAGCCCGTGCTCGCGCCGCGCGAAGCCATCGAGCGCGAGATGAAGAAGCGCCTCGGCGTCGGAGCGGACACCATCGACACGCTTGATGAAGAGAAGCCGTTCGAGGTCGTCGATGAGGACGGCGAGGGTGACACGGATCTCGACAGCGCCGCCGAGGACGCGTCGATCATCAAGTTCGTCAACCAGGTGCTCAAGGACGCGATCGAGCTGCGCGCGTCGGACATTCATCTCGAACCGTTCGAGGACGAGCTGCGCATCCGCTACCGCATCGACGGTGTGTTGCAGGAAGTTCCCGTGCCGGCGCAGATCAAACGCTTCCAGCCGGCGATCGTTTCTCGCGTCAAGATTCTCAGCCACCTGAACATCGCGGAGAAACGCCTGCCGCAGGACGGCCGTATCAAGATTCGCATCGAGGACAGCGAGGTGGACATCCGCGTGTCCGTGATTCCGATGCTGCACGGCGAAGCAGTGGTCATGCGTCTCCTGCGCCAGAACTCCAAGCTGCGCGGCTTGAGCACGCTGGGCATGGACAAGCGCGAGACGAATTGCTTCAAGCGCGTGCTCGATTTACCGCACGGCATCATCCTTGTCACTGGCCCGACCGGCAGCGGCAAGACCTCGACGCTTTACACGGCGTTGAACGAGATCAACGACGCGGTGCGAAAGATCATCACGATTGAAGATCCGGTGGAGTATCAGCTCAAGGGCGTGAACCAGATTCAGGTCTCGGAGAAATCCGGCCTGACGTTCGCGCGTGGGTTGCGCTCGATCCTGCGTCATGATCCCGACGTGATTTTGATCGGCGAAATTCGCGATCAAGAGACGGCGCAGATCGCCGTGCAGGCGTCGCTCACCGGTCACCTGGTTTTTTCCACGTTACACACGAACGACGCGCCCGGTGCGGTGACGCGTCTCGTGGACATGGGCGTGGAACCGTATCTCGTCGCCTCCTCGCTCGAATCCGTGCTCGCGCAACGTCTCGTGCGCGTGCTCTGCAAGGAATGCAAGCAGCCGGATCATTCGCCGACAGCGGAGGCGTTCAAGGTCCAGCTCGGCATTCCCGCGAGCGTGACCATCTACAAGTCCGTCGGCTGCCGCGAATGTCGCAACACCGGCTTCCTCGGTCGTGCGGCGATCTTCGAGTGGATGGACACGGACAATGAGATTCGCCAGTTGATCTTGAAGGCCGGCTCCACGGATCAAGTTCGCGACGCCGCGCGCAAGGCCGGCATGAGAACGCTGGCCGAAGACGGATGGCGCCTCGTGCGGCAGGGCGTGACGACGGTTGAAGAAGTGTTGAGCGTGACGACCGCGAAGGAAGTCGCCAGCGCGACGAAGGGCGATGGCGAAGACGAAACGTCGCCGGCGGATCTCGCGGTGACGAGGGAATGAAACCACGTATGAACACGAATAAACACGGATTCGGAGTGTGGCCGTCCCGGCCACAGAATTGGTCGGTTGTACAAGTGGCAAGCGCTTGTCAGAGCTGTTTCGTGGTTCATGTTTCTGCGCCCGAGGACGGGCGCACTCCGAGGCGTGGGTCCGCCATCGATTTCATCCGTGTCCATCCGTGTCCATTCGTGGTTTAGAATTCCATGCCCACCTTTCAATACAAAGCGCTGCAGGGCGACGGACGGATTGCCGAGGGCGTCATCGACGCCGGCGGGCGGTCGGAAGCGTTTCGCGTGATGGAAGGTCGCGGGCTGCGCCCGATCAGTCTCGCCGAGCACAAGAACGGCAAGAATGGAAAGGCTGCATCGAACGACAATGGCAGCGCTCCGAAGGTCGAGAAAGCAGAGAAGGCGAATGGATCGCCGTCCGGTTTCCAATTAAGCCTCGGCGGCTCGAACAGGATTTCTCCACGCGTGCTCGAAAATTTCACGCGCCTTCTCTCCAGTTTGCTGGCTGCTGGTGTTCCACTGAGCCGCGCACTCGTGATTCTCACCAAGGAAGCTTCCAATCCCGCTGCACAAGCGAAGTGGAAGGAAGTGCATGACGACGTGGTGGACGGCATGTCGCTCGCGGATGCGATGGCGAAGTCGCCGGAGACTT
>JBDHQG010000064.1:0-11675 GCA_039806925.1 Limisphaerales bacterium | reverse complement strand
TGAGTTGATTCATCGCCCGGAGAGTTCCCCAACCGGGAACCTCCAGGGCAACGACTCACCTCAAAGGGCGGGTGATTTTAACCCGCGAACGGGTGGGTGACTTTGCCCGCGAACTGACAATCCCACAAAAAAGCTCGGCGGTGATGGACCGTTGCTACAACGCCTCAACCCCTCGCAGGACTTGCTTTCATCGTGGAAATTGCTTATGAACAAACTAGCCAATCTGAAGAACAATCATGAAACGCCAAGGTGCCAAGTCCGGTCTTTCCCTTATTTTTTGGCTGGTCGCCGTTTTACTCGCCATTGTCTCTCCCGCCGCTGGGGCTCTTTCTGGAAGGGTGGTGGCATGGGGAAGCAATGTATCTGGTCAGACGAATGTTCCTCTGGCCGCGCAGAGTGGAGTGACTGCCATTGCGGCTGCCAGCTCATTCACATTGGCCCTCAAGGATAATGGTACGGTTGTGGCATGGGGAACCGGACCCAACAGGGATGATTACGCCTTGGTAACGAATATTGTTGTTAACACCTTGAGTAACGTGACTGACATCTCAGCAGGAGTCACCATAGCACTTGCACTGAAGAGAGACGGTTCAGTTGTGGCATGGGGCAGCCTTGACATTCAAACCAATGTGCCGTTGGAGGCTTCGACCGGTGTGAAGGCAATCTCAGCTGGATCCTTCCATGGCATGGTCTTGAAGAGTAACGGAATGGTGATGGCGTGGGGATTGAGCAATTATGGCCAGACCAACGTCCCTGCGGCTGCGTTAAGCGGTGTGAAGGCAATCGCGGCCGGTTATGTTCACAGTGTGGCATTGAAGGAAGACGGCTCGCTGGTGATGTGGGGAGCAAATGACTATGGACAACTTAACATCCCTGTTGCTGCTCAGAGCGGGATTGTGGCCGTCTCAGCGGGCTCAGGATTCACGCTAGCATTGAAGGACGACGGCACGCTGATCGGCTGGGGAAGAAACGACTATGGGCAGGCAACAGTTCCAGCCTTCTTGCAAGGCTCCGTGGTATCGTTCGCGGCAGGCAGCCGGCATGCTCTGGCTGCAATGACAGACGGCGGCCTTGTCGCCTGGGGAGATAATAACTCTGGTCAGGGGAGTGTTCCTTCTGAGGTGAAGGGTCCGATAGACATGGCGGCCGGGAGCGGTCATTCGGCGGCGATTGTGGGTAATACCTTGGGTATACTCCACAGGGTGATCAATGGTTCGGCGATCCTTAGCTGGTCCACGAATGCGGTGGGCTTCAACCTGCAAACGACTTCCGACTTGATGAGCCCGGAGACATGGACGGATTGGAACGGTGTGCCATCGATCATCGGAACCCAATTCACGGTCACGAATCCAATCGCAAACGAGTGGCAATTCTTCCGCCTCGTCCGTCCATAGGCAGGCAAATTTGGGCATTCACCAGTGCGTGATCAGGCTCACGCCGCACTGCTTCTTCTCGTCACATTCCGCTGCACTTTTTTGGCGCGTTGCATGCGGGAGCGGAGGAAGTCGAAGAGGGCGAGTTCGAGCGGGGAATCGGTGGCGAGCGCGTGATACCCGACGCCAAGATGATCGCAGCAGAGGCGTGCGGCGGCGGTGTGGGCTTCGAGCTTGCCGAGGTAATCTCTCCGCGCCACCGCAGGATCGATGTAGAGGTCGCGCCCGGATTCCACGTCGAGGAAGAGCGAGGCCTTGTCGAACTTGAAGTCGCGCTCGGCCGGGTCCATGAGGTGGAAGAGCAGGACTTCGTGCCCGCAGGCGACGAGGTTGCCGAGGTTGCGTTCCAGCGTCTCGATGGGCGCGAGCAGGTCGGTGATGAAAATCATCAGGCCGCGCTTGCGCACCAGCTCGACGATGCGCTTGAGGGGCGCGGTGAGGTCGGTGCCCTGGCCGCCGGCGGGCTTCTCCAGGGTGAGCATGAGCTGGCGCAGATGGCTGCGGCGATGGCGCGCGGGCAGGTAATCGCGGATGGCTTCGTCGAAGGTGAGCAGGCCGATGGCGTCGCCTTGCTGGTGGAGGAAGTAAGCGATGGTGGCGGCGAGGGTGTGCGCGTATTGGGCCTTGGTCCAGTCGAGCGAACCGTAGGTCATGGAACGGCTGCCATCCACGAGCAGGTGGCAGCGGAGGTTGGTTTCGTCCTCGAACTTCTTGATGTAGTAACGGTCGGTGCGCGCGAAGAGCCGCCAGTCGAGGTAACGCGGATCGTCGCCGGGGGTGTATTGGCGATACTCGGTGAACTCGACGGAGAAGCCGTGATACGGACTGCGGTGGAGGCCGTTCCAGAATCCCTCGACGACGACGCGCGCGCGCATCTCCAGGTTCTTGGTCGCCATGAGGGCGGCGGGGGAGATGAGCGTGTCGGATTGAGGGGCGACGGGCATGGCGGGGGATCAATGACCAATGTCCAATGACCAATGACCAGTGAATGGCCAATGACGAATGGGCATGGTGTGACGATGCGCGACTTTCACTGTCATGGGCCTTCGTCATTCATTGGACATTGCGGCATTGAGCATGGGTCATTTGCCAGCCGGCTTCACGGTCTCCAGCAGCTTGTCGATCACCTTCTCCACGGTGACGCCTTCGGCTTCGGCGCGGTAATTGATGAGCACGCGGTGGCGCAGGGTGCAGTGGGCGAGGGCGCGGATGTCTTCCTGAGTCACGTGCGCGCGGCCTTGCAGGAGCGCGCGAACCTTCGCGCCGAGCACGAGGAATTGTCCGGCGCGCAGACCGGCGCCCCAGCTCACCCAGTTGTTGATGAAGTCCGGCGTGTCCTTCTGGTGCGGACGCGACGCGGCGGCGATGCGCACGGCGTAGCGGACGAGGTCCTCGGCAATCGGCACCTTGCGCACGACATCGTGGAAGCGCAGGACGTCCGAGCCGTGGAAGAGCGCTTCGATGGGCGCGGCGACGCGCGCGGTGGTCTGCGCGACGACGGCGACTTCGTCGTCCTCGGGCAGGTAATCCATCACCACGTTGAACATGAAGCGATCAAGCTGGGCTTCGGGCAGCGGATAGGTGCCTTCCATTTCGATCGGGTTCTGCGTGGCGAGCACGAAGAACGGTTCCTCGAGCTTGTGGCGCACGCCGGCGGCGGTGACCTGGTGCTCCTGCATCGCTTCGAGCAGCGCCGCCTGGGTCTTGGGCGGGGTGCGGTTGATTTCGTCCGCGAGAATCATGTTCGCGAAGATCGGGCCTTTGACGAAGACCATCTTGCGGCCGCCGGTCGGGTCCTGTTCGAGAATTTCCGTGCCGGTGATGTCGGCGGGCATGAGGTCCGGGGTGAACTGGATGCGCTGGAACTTGAGGTGGAAGATTTGCGCGAGCGATTTGATGAGGAGGGTCTTGGCCAGGCCGGGCGCGCCGGTGATGAGGCAGTGGCCGCCGGCGAAGAGCGCGATGAGGAGCTGCTCGACGACTTCGTTCTGGCCGATGATGACCTTGCCGAGCTCGGACCGGATGCGCGCGCGGCTGGCGATGAGTTGCTCGACGGTTTGCTTGTCAGCGGCGGCGGAGTTGGTTGGTGCTTCCACGGTGTTCCCAGTAGTTGAGTTCGAGATGGTTCTTGGACGGCGTGACGATCAAGCGATTCGGAGGAGTGTGTAAATTGACGGCGGGAGGTTGCGCATGGAGAAAGTTCATGAGTCCAACGTTCCGCCCGATGGTTTGTTCCGTTCTTGAATGGCTTTCAGTTGAAGAATGGTTTGTTTGTCACGAGGTCCACCCATCGCCTCCTTGGCCTTGATCAAGGCTTCGATGCCGAGCAGCCGACAGGTGCCAATGGGCAGTTCCAAGGGAATGCTCACTTCCTTGACGGCGGGATAATCGCCCAGCCCTTTGACGTTGCTCAGGCAATCAAGGACGCCCAGGTCGGTGCGGAGATAGAGATTCTTGAGGGTGGGAAGCAGATCTGGCGCGAGCTGGAACGGCAGGCGGTTCGGAGTCATGCGATGAACCGGGTGCAAATCCGAAATGGCTCGCTCAAGTTTGCGAAGGTTTTCATCGGCGAACGGGCAGCAGATGTCGATGTCTTCCGTCATCAACGAGACACCATGAGCCAGTGCGGCAAACCCACCGACGATGACAAACTCGACATCATGGCGAATCAAGCGTTCCAGCAGGGATTCAAGTTCCGGCATGACATTTCTCCATCGCCTCTCGCAACGTCAGTGCCATGTTCAGGGCACGGCTGTGACGGCAAATTCGCTCCCACGGCGTCAGACGGAGGTTATCTTCCACCAGCGACATGTCGAAGCCGTATTCCTCGGCCGCCTGCCAGGCGGACAACTGCGAAGTCATGGGTTGCGCGAGCTTCTGCATGAACAAAGTTCAATGGGTCATCGCGTAAAAGACAATGTTAATCCCGAGCGGATACGCGCGTTTCTCGGAGAACTCGCGGAAGTAGTATTCGTTCTCGCCCTCGCGTTCCCAGCCGTCGCCGAGGTCGGTGTTGTGGCAGATCATCACCATCATGCGGCCCTTGCCGTCGAAGATGGCGCGGTAGTGAACCTCCTTCGCGTCGGGGCGTTCCCAGGTCACGCCGGTCCACTGGCTGCGCGTGCCGAGATCGACGTTGGGAATCTGGAGCGTCTCCTTAATGTCGAAAACGACATGGAAGATCGGATGGTCGAGCGTGAGGTCCACGATCTCGTATTCCGGGAGCACGCGCTTGATCTCCATCTCCAGGTTGGCCCACTCGGCCTCGCCCCAAAAATCATCGAACATCAGAAAGCCGCCGTTGAGCAGGTAGCGGCGGAGAATGGGCACCTCGTTGTCGAGAAAGGTCAGTCCGCCGGGCTCGACGATGTAGGTGAAGGGGTAATCGAAGAGCTCCGGATCCGTGATGTCGATGACGCGACAATCGGGATCGACCTTGAGCGACGTCATCTGGGAAAGGCGCCACGAGAAGTTCAGGTCGGCGTCCGGAAAATCGATTATCCAGATGCCTGCACCGCTGTTGCGCGCGTAACGACGGCCGCCGTTGTTGCTGTAGCGAATGCGGGCGAAGGTAAACACATCCTTCTTGAAAGCCGGACTGTTCGTCCACGCTGGAGGTGGTTCCGCGTCTCCCGGTTCCCCGCGCGCGATGCGGACGTCGGTGCGAAATCGGTACTGGGCAACGGCGTAAAACGTCGCACAAAGAACGGCGACCGCGATGGCCAGCAGCAGTCGGCTACGACTCATGGCTTCTCGGGCGGCGTCGGCGATGCCGCGGCTGTTTTGGAAGTCATTTCCAGCAGCAGCCTGTGCGCTTCCCGGAAGCGCGGAGCTTCCTCCAACGCCTGAAGCAAATGGCGTTTCGCCGCCGGATGACCGGTGGCATGGAGCAGCCGCGCCAGACGGAAATGCGTGCCGGCGAGATCCGGCGGGTCGAGCTTCAGCAACGTCCGGCTCGCCGCGATGGCGGTGTCGGGATCGTTCAATTTCTCCGCAGCTTCGGCCAGGTAGGCGTAAGGCAGCGCGACCAGCGGATTCACGGCGAGATAACGCTGCGCGTTCGTGGCGACCGCACCCCAGTCCTTCGTTTCCGCACTCAGCTCCATCATCCGCGCGTAGGTGTCGAGATCGTCGGCTTCGAGTCCGGCCAGCGTGGTCAACACCACGCGCTCGTCGTTCGTCTCGTTCAATCCACGATGCGCGGCGGCGAGCAGCGCGTAGCAATTGTCCGTGCCGGTGTTGCCGGGGAAGAACTGCATGAGCTTCTCCAAGGGCGCCTTCGCCTCCTGATACTTCTTCTGCGTGAGAAGCTTCTTCGCCACGCGCGTGAGCACATAAAAATTCTTGGACGCGACGCCATCGTCGTCCTCGTTGCGTTCGGGCTTGTCGAAGACGAGTTCCGGCGCGAGCTGCTCGGCGCGGGTCTTCACGAACTTCTCGAAATCCTTCTCCACCTCGTCGAGCGGCGCGGTGTGCTTCGCGATGGCGGCGTTGATCTCCGTGCCTTCGCCGAGGTCGCGCAGAATCTTGCGCAACGATTCGATGCCGAACTTCTTCACGAGGAACTCCACCGCCAGATACGATTCGTAATAGGCGAACTGGAGGTGCATCTCGGTCTTTGGCGCGAGAAACGCCGCGCTGAGCTCGCCGAGCGGCGTGAAGTCCTTGCCAAGAATCATCTCGCGATAGCGCGGCGTCATCGCCTGGCCCCAAACCGGATTCTCCTGCAGCTCCTCGTAAACGGAAATGCCCTCGCTCAACCAGCGCGGCATCTTGTTCTTCGTGAACTGAAGCGTGATGACGTGACAGAACTCGTGCCAGAGCACCGCCTCCCAGTTCGCCGGATGGCCGCCCGCCGAGGCCGGGCTGTTCGCCGTGATCACCGCGCCGAAACAGACGCCGAGGTACCCCGGATTCCCCGGCATCCCGAACGTGCGCACGCCGAAGTCCTTCTGGTTCGGGAAAATCTCGACGATGGTCGGCTGCTTCAGCTCCATGCCGTACTTCTCGGAAAGATTCGTCTTCGCCCGCGTGAGCAGCGCCAGCGCGCGTTCGCCATAGACCGCCGCCTCGTGTTCGGACATGCGGAGGATGAAATCCGCGTTCGTCAGCGTGACGAACTTGGCCATGTGCTCCTGCAGCGTCGTGAGGTTGAACGCGGTGACATCGTAGGCATCCGCCTGATGCACTTCATCCGCCAGGCGCCAGCCTTCCTCTTCCTCGCCCAGCCGCAGGAGATCCTGCGCGAGCTGCTGCCGGGCCGGGAGATATTTCACGTCGAACTTCAACGCGCGCCGCTGATACGCCGCGCCCTCGGCGAAGCGATATTTCTGCGAGAGCTTCCTGCCGATGAGATGGTCCACCTCGGGATTCGTCGCCCAGGAACCGAGCGCTGTTTCGCGAGCCTTGGCTTCCCCGGCGAGATCGTTCTTCAAGTGCGCCATCACCGCGCGGTAAGCCCATGCCTCGGGATGATGCGGATTCACCTCCAGCACCTTGGCGATGGCTTCCTCGGCTTCTTTATATTCCTCGCCATCGATCATGTGATCCGCCAGCAGGAGATGGCTGCCGACGTGATTCGGGTTCAGCGCCATCGCGGCTTCGAGCGAGAGAATCATCAGTCGCCGGTCGCTGCCCGCGTAGGCTTGCGCGAGGCCGAAGTGAAACTCGGGATCCTTCGGGAATTTTTTCAACCCCTCGTTGAACGCCTTCGCCGCGAGATCGAAATCGTTCTTGTCCAGCGCGAGCTGCCCGCTGGCCAGATACGGCTCGCGATTTTCCGCGCTGCGACGTTTGGCGAGATCGTAGAAACGTTCGAGGACGGCGCGCGGATCAAGTCCGAGCAACAACGCGGCCCTGCCCATCGTGACCAGATTTGCCGCGTCCTGGTAGGCCCACATGCGGTAGCCGCCGAGACGGTTGATCTCCTCCAGCAACGCCGTGGCCTCCTCGGTCTTCCCGTTCCGGCGATACACGTCATGGCCGAGCAGCCGCAGCTTCACGCTCCACGGGAATTTTTCCAGATTCGTGCTGACGACGGAATAAGCGTTCGTATAGCTGCCGATCTCCATCATCGAGCGCGCCAGCAACACGCGCCAGTCATCCTCCGTCTCGCCGTCGCGGATGGCCTCGTCGCATTGCTCGATGCACTTCTTGAAATCGCCCTTGATGAACAGCGGCCAGGCTTCGGTGAGATCCGCGGCGGAAATTCCCGGGGCGAGAAAAGCGGTTCCGGCCAGTGTCGCGGCGACGGCGAACGCCCGCAGCAGCCTGAGTCCGTTGCGCGTGAATGATGCCGGAGCGTTCATGCACTGCTTATAGTGCGGAGGCCCGGGCAAAACAAGGGCGCAACGGTAATTTGCGTCGCATTGGAAAGTAATCCCGCGCGCCTCGTTTCTGGCCGGGCTGCGTGACAAACTTGGAACTTGGAACTTGAAACATTCCATCTCAACCTCCGCCTCCATGTCCTGGAACGTCCTGATCACCGCGCGCACCCTCAACATCGAGGCGGTCGGCAAACGCGCGCTGGATTTGCTCGGGGCTGCTGGCTGCAAGCTCGTTCATCCCCCGAAGGCCGGTCCGCTCAACGAGGCCGAACTGCTCCCGCTGCTGCCCGGAATGGACGCCGTTTTCGCGAGCATGGACAAGTTCACCGCCGCCGTGCTCGGCGCAAAGGAAGCCGCGAATCTCAAACTCATCTCCCGCTGGGGCGTCGGCTATGACGCGGTCGACGTTTCCGCTGCCACGAAGCAGGGCATCGTCGTTGCCTACACGCCGGGCCTGCTGAACGACGCCGTGGCCGACTACGCGATGGCGTTGCTCTTCGCCGTCGCGCGCCGCGTGCATGAAGGCCACACGTCAATGCGCGAAGGCAAATGGACCTCGCTCTGGGGCCAGGATGTCAGCGGCAAGACGCTGGGCATCGTCGGCTGCGGACGCATCGGCCAGGCCGTGGCGAAACGCGCGAGCGGCTTCAACATGCGCCTGCTCGGCGCGGACGCGCAGCCGAACGACGACGCGAAAAAGCTCGGCATCGAGTTCGTCCCGCTCGATCAGTTGCTCTTGGAATCAGACTACGTCTCGCTGCACTGCGCGCTGACGCTCGAAACGCGCGGGCTCATCGGCGAGGCGCAGTTGCGGAAGATGAAACCCACCGCCTACCTCATCAACACCGCGCGCGGCCCGGTGGTGGACGAAGCGGCGTTGCTGCGCGCGTTGAACGAAAACTGGATCGCTGGCGCGGCCATCGACGCGTTTGTCGTCGAGCCGTTGCCCGCCGATCATCCGCTGCGTTCCGCGCCGAACCTGCTGCTCACGCCGCACCAGGCTTCGTTCGGCACGGACACCGGTGCGCGTGTCAGCGAAGCCGCCGCCCGCGCGATCGTTGAGATGCAGGCCGGCCGCAAGCCGCAGTGGCTGGTGAACCCCGAAGTATTCCATTCGCCGAACCTGCGGGTGAAACTCAAATGATGATCCGCGAACCACGCGAGATGACGCGAAACGATACAGCGACGAACAAGCCTTCGGAGTGCGCCCGTCCCCGGGCGCAGGAAGTGACGAACTGCGAATGGCTCAGAAGTTTGTGGCGCTGTAGGGAGCCGGGCGTTTCTGTGCCCGAGGACGGGCGCGCTCCGGTCCCGATTCCATTTCGCGCTCTTTCACGTCTTTGCGGATCAAATTCCCTCTCATGAAAACCAATCCTGTTCGCGCCAAGCTCCAACGTGGTGAACCGAGCGTCGGCACCTGGCTCAACCTTCCCTGCCCGATGAGCGCGCAGTTGATGGCCCGCACCGGCTTCGACTGGCTCAACGTCGAGCTCGAACACGCGCCCACCAGCCTCGAAACTGCCTCGCAGATGTTCGCCATCATCTCCGCGTGCGGCTGCGTGCCGCTCGTGCGCGTGCCCGTCGGCAGCGTGGAGAACATCAAGCGCGTGCTCGATTGCGGCGCGTGGGGCATCGTCGTCCCGATGGTGAACAGCCGCGCCGAGGCTGAGCTCGTGGTGAAGGCCGCGCGTTACCGGCCAGTCGGCGAACGCAGCATCGGCGGGCAGTTGCACTCGTCCAACTTCGCGACCGATTCCGCGACGTATTACGCCAAGGCCAACGATCAGATTCTCGTCGTCGTCATGGCGGAACACGTCGATGCCATTGCCAACCTCGAACAGATTCTCAGCGTGCCGGGCATCGACGCCGTTTTCGTGGGTCCGAACGATCTCCACGCCTCGATGGGCCTTGCCCCGGCGTTCGAGAGCGACGCGCCGCAGTTCAACGAAGCGTTGAAGAAGGTGCTCGCTCACGCGAAGGCGCGCGGCATCGCCGCCGGCATTCATGTGGCCAACGCCGAGCAGGCGAAGCGGCGCATCGCGGACGGCTGGCAGTTCATCGCCGTGAGCAGCGAGGCGGGCCTGATGCTTGGCAAGGCGGCGGAAGTGGTGAAGACGCTCGGCCTCGGCACCGGCCAGGCGGCGGTGAAATACTGACGGTGTGGCATCGGACGTGAGTCCGATCACTTGTTTCTGCCTCGTGATTGAACAGAGCCGACTCACGTCGGCTGCTACAACCAAGTTGAAATGAACATCGTTGTCCTCGACGGCTACACGTTGAACCCCGGCGACCTGAGCTGGGATGAATTGAAGGCGCTGGGCCTTTGCGAGATCTTCAACCGCACGCCGCC
Organism: Limisphaerales bacterium; assembly: GCA_039806925.1. Lineage (GTDB taxonomy): Bacteria > Verrucomicrobiota > Verrucomicrobiia > Limisphaerales > JADJPG01 > JADJPG01. Next base: position 1,566 of record JBDHQG010000064.1, on the reverse strand, counting down.
AGGCGAAGTGGCCGCGCGCGCGGCGAACGCGGAGATCGTCATCACCAACAAGGCGATCCTGCACCGCGCACAGATCGAGGCGTTGCCGAAGCTGAAATACATCGGCGTCACCGCGACCGGCTACAACGTCGTGGACATCGACGCGGCGAAGGAACGCGGCATCGTGGTGAGCAACGTCCCGCTCTACGGCACGCGCTCCGTCGCGCAGCACACCTTCGCGCTGCTGCTGGAACTCACGCAACACGTCGGCCACCACGCGCAGACCGTGCGCGACGGACGCTGGGCGCGCTCCGTGGACTGGTGCTACTGGGACAAGCCGCTGATCGAACTCGACGGCCTGACGATGGGCATCGTCGGCTACGGGCGAATTGGTCAGGCGACCGCGCGACTGGCGGAAGCGTTCGGCATGAAGGTGATCACCACGCCATCCAGCTCCGGCAAACCGCGCGAGCCGCAGGTGAAGGTGATGCCGCTCGATCAACTCTTCCGCGAGAGTGACGTGGTGAGCCTGCACTGCCCGCTCACGCCGGAGACGAAGCACCTCGTCAATGCCCAACGCCTCGCGCTCATGAAACCGACGGCGTTCCTGCTGAACACCAGCCGCGGTCCGCTGATCGACGAAGCCGCGCTCGCCGCCGCGTTGAACTCCGGTCGCATCGCCGCTGCCGCGCTGGACGTTCTCTCCGCCGAACCGCCGCCGGCGGACAACCCGTTGCTCACCGCGAAGAATTGCCTCATCACCCCGCACACCGCCTGGGCGATGCGCGCGGCGCGTGCGCGTTTGATGAAGACTTCGGTGGAAAACGTCCGCGCCTTCCTCAACGGCCGGCCGCAGAATGTCGTCAGCCGGTGACAGTTATTGTCCCAAGGCTGTTGCATCCGTGTTCTCATTAGAACTGGTTTCAAGATTCCATTCTGAACGTCGCCGCCGAGGTGAGGAGGCGGAACCATTGGGAATCCTCGGCGGCTACGAATGATGAAACCGCTTCTAGTCCCGTCCCGGCATAAGCCGCTAAAGCGGCTGCGATCTTCATCGTTGCCCACACCGGGCTGAAGCCCGGTGCTAATGAGAGGGAGCAAGCGATGGTTTCCTCGCGCTTTTCTGTGGTCGTCCCGGATTTTGCCAGGACTTGTCTTCAGAGCCAGTGTGCCTAATTTCATGCCATGAGTCTTGCGGACAATCTGGCTTCGATCGAACAACGCATCAATCGCTTGTTGATACGCGATCATTTGTTGGAAGAGATGCGAGCAGCCAAATCGGCTCCAGAGGCTACAGCTTCGACGACTGAAGAATCGAACGAAAATCCGCTGGTCGATCCAGCGTTGACGTTTAAGGTCGAGAAGCCTAAGCCGCGATCGAGGTTGTTTCCCATGCGTAAAGCAATCAACGAACGCTTGCAAAAAATGAACGGCCCTGACTAGAGAATCGGCTCTCGTTTAACCCGTATGCCGAAGGCTAGGTGCATTGGACTTACTATCTTGCACGACCTCAACGGCGCGTTTGATATCATACCAGGCGCAGCGACGGATCGTTTAACCCGTATGCCGAAGGCTAGGTGCGTTGGA
>JBDHQG010000063.1:0-11717 GCA_039806925.1 Limisphaerales bacterium | reverse complement strand
TCGTGCCCTCCGCCAAGCCGCAGCAGGCCCAACTTCGGCGTTCGGCTCAAGCTCTTCATCTGCGGCTTCTCTGAAGCTGTGGGAATCCGGCGGAGGAAACCCGTGACTGCTCCTCGGAACATCTCAACGTTCCCGCGACCGGACGCTGTCGAGCAGGGCACGTCGTTGTGGAAGGACGCCGTCCGCCGTTTTCTCAAGAACAAGATGGCTGTGTTCGGATTCGGCTTCGTGGTGATGCTGGCTCTGGCGGCCCTGGCGGCGCCGCTTTTCGTGCAATCGTACGCCACGCAAAACCTCGCCTACGGTGCGCAGTCTCCGAGCAGCGCGCACTGGCTCGGCACGGACGTGCTCGGGCGCGACCTCCTCTCCCGCATCCTCTACGGCAGCCGCATCTCGCTGGCGGTTGGTGTGTGCGCGACGCTCGTGTCGCTCACCATCGGGGTGCTCTACGGCGCCATCTCCGGCTACCTCGGCGGCAAGACCGATGCCGTGATGATGCGTATCGTGGACATTCTCTACGCATTGCCGTTCACGGTTTTTGTCATCCTGCTCATGGTCATCTTTGGTCGGAACATCATCCTGCTCTTCATGGCCATCGGCGCGGTGGAATGGCTGACGGTCGCACGCATCGTGCGCGGCCAGGTGCTGTCGTTGCGCAAACAGGAATTCATCGAAGCCGCCATCGCGCTCGGCTTGCGCAAGCGCTCGATCATCTTGCGGCACCTCGTGCCGAACGTCCTCGGCATCACGATTATTTACGCCACGCTCACCGTGCCAAGCGTGATGCTGCTCGAAGCGGCGCTGAGCTTCCTCGGCTTCGGCGTGCAGCCGCCGATGAGTTCGCTGGGCGTGTTGATCGATGAAGGCGCGAAGGTGATCGAGGAGTTTCCGTGGTTGCTGATTTTCCCCGGCGTCGTCTTCTCGATCACGCTGTTCTCGCTGAACTTCCTCGGCGACGGCCTGCGCGACGCGCTCGACCCGAAGGCGGCGAAGGATTAAATCGCGAATGAACTAAACTTGATGCTGATTATGATCCGAGAAACACGCCAAATGACGCGAAACGGAAGAAGCCTTTTCGTGTGTTTGGCGTGTTTCGCGGGCCATCCTCTTTTCTTTTGTTCCCAATGCCGCTTCTCGAAGTAACCAATCTCCAGACCAGCTTCCACACGCGCAACGGCATCGTGCGCGCGGTGCGGGATGTGTCGTTCTCGCTGGAGAAGGGCGAGACGCTCGGCATCGTCGGCGAGAGCGGCTCGGGCAAGTCGGTCACGTGCTACTCGCTCATGCGACTCATCCCGCAACCGCCCGGAAGGATCGAGGGTGGACGCGCGTTGTTCGACGGCGTGGACCTGCTCTCGTGCTCTAAGGAACAGCTACGCGCCATCCGCGGCAAACGCGTCTCGATGATCTTTCAGGATCCGATGACGTCGCTGAATCCGTATCTGCGCATCGAGGAACAACTCATCGAACCGCTCCTGCTGCACGACAAACTCGACCGCGCCGAAGCCGTGAAGCGCGCCATCAAGGCGCTCGAAGATGTCGGCGTGCCCAGCGCGGCCCAGCGCATCCGCAGCTATCCGCACGAATTCTCCGGCGGCATGAGACAGCGCGTGATGATCGCGATGGCGCTGGTGACGAAGCCCGAGTTGCTCATCGCCGACGAGCCGACGACCGCGCTCGACGTGACCGTGCAGGCGCAGATTCTGGAACTCATCAAGAAGCTCCAGCACGACCTCGGCACGGCGGTGATCTGGATCAGCCACGACCTTGGCGTGGTCGCCGGCTTTTGTCAGCGCGTGATGGTGATGTATGCGGGCCGCGTCGTGGAGGAAGCTTCGACTGAAGCGATTTTCAAGCGTCCGAAGCATCCCTACAATCGCGCGCTCCAGAAATCGATTCCCGCGCTCCAGCCAAAAGGGGCGGAGCTCTACACCATTCCGGGCATGCCGCCGGACATGTCGAAGCCGATCTCCGGCTGCGCCTTCGCGGCGAGATGCGAGTTCGCGCAGGACATCTGCCGCAGCGGCGACATGCGAGTGGAGACGGTTGAACCCGGTCACGCGAGTGCGTGCGTGCGGGTGCAGGGAAACGAGCTGAAGCTTTGAATGGCCAATGACCAATGACGCAATGACCAAGGAGTTTCCAATGTCCGATGAGTTATCGTCTCATCCGGCTCGCCGTAGGTTCGCCTGCCGACGTCATGTCTCATTAGCACCCGGCTTCAGCCGGGTGACTGAGGCGAAGGTAACAAATAACCGTTTCAACGGTTTTTCTCGAAGGCACAAACAAGCCGCTGAAGCGGCTGAGCCGTGTTGCGGCCTCCTCACCCGGCTGAAGCCGGGTGCTAATGAGATTTATCTGAACCGACTCTGGCCTTTCATCATTCACTGGTCATTGCGTCATTGAACATTGGCCATTCCCCTCCCATGCCTGACACTTTTCTCGAACTGCGCGACGTGAAAACTCACTTTCCGGTGGAGCGTGGAATCTTCATTCGTCGGCGCGTCGGTACGGTGAGGGCGGTGGACGGTGTTTCGCTGTCTTTGAACAAGGGCGAGATTCTCGGGCTCGTCGGTGAGTCTGGCTGTGGCAAGTCCACGCTTGGTCGGACGATCATGCAGTTGATTCCGCCGACCGAGGGTACGGTGGTGCTGGCGGGCAAGCACCTGGAACAACTGAAAGGCGCGGAGCTGCGCGAGGCTCGGGCGGATTTACAGATGATCTTCCAGGATCCCTACGCGTCACTGAATCCGCGCATGACGGTTTACGACGCGCTGGCTGAGGCGATTCAGGCGCACAAAGAAGTCGAGTCGGACAAGCTGCCGTATCTCGTCAGCCAGTTGATGGAGAAAGTTGGGCTCGCGCCGCGCTTCATCAAAAAGTATCCGCACGAATTCTCCGGCGGCCAACGCCAGCGCATCGCCATCGCGCGCGCGCTGGCGGTCGAACCGAAGCTCATCGTCGCGGACGAGCCGGTGAGCGCCCTCGACGTTTCGATTCAGGCGCAGATTATCAATCTGCTCGCGAAGCTCTCGCGCGAGATGCAACTCACGCTGATCTTCATCTCGCACGATCTCTCGGTGGTGAAACACATCTCGGATCGCATCGCGGTGATGTACCTCGGGAAGATTGTCGAAGTCGGCCCGGCGGCGCAGGTCTTCGAGCAGCCGCTGCATCCTTACACCAAGGCGCTCGTCAGCGCGGTGCCGATTCCCGATCCGGTTCGCGAGAGCGCCCGGCAACGCGTCATTCTGCAAGGCGACCCGCCGTCACCGATCCATCCGCCGAGCGGCTGCGCATTCCATCCGCGCTGTCCATTCGCCGTCGATGCCTGCAAAATGACCACACCGAAGCTGGAGGAATTCGCCGCCAGCCAGCAGGCGGCGTGCATTCGGGTGAAGGAAATTTCTTCGACGAATTGATGTGAGCATGACCCGTTCAGTCGTTCAAAGTTTCGGCGCATTGCTTGGCGTCGCGTTGGTGACCCTTGGTGTCGCGCTGATGGCGGCTGAGCCTGAGTGGACAGTTGTCGCCGGCGGACGCTGGCGCGCGCTTCCCGCGCCGTCCGTTCCCGGAAAGGTGGGGTTCACGCTGCAAAGTCCTGATCAAACTTCGGTCCGTTTTACCAACACGATTGATGAATGGTCGGCGGCGGAGAATCGCGTGCTGCTGAACGGCTCGGGCGTCGCGGCGGGCGATTTCGACGGCGATGGCTGGCCGGACTTGTTCCTCACGGGACTGGATGCGCCGTGCCGCCTGTATCGGAATTTGGGGAACTGGAAGTTTCAAGATGTGACGGCGTCGTCGGGAATCGCGTTGTCGGGGAAGAATTATCGCGGCGCGGTCTTCGCGGATTTGAACGGAGACAATGCGCTCGATCTGTTGGTGGCGACGACCGGGCAGGGCGTTCTGTGCTTTCAGAACAACGGGCGGGGACAGTTTACGGACGTCACCGCACAGGCTCGCCTTGGTGGAACCTCGGGCAGTGTGACGTTGGCGCTGGCGGACGTGGATGGGAATGGTTCGCTCGATCTTTACGTGGCGAACAATCGCATTGATGACATCCGGGATCGCGGCCAGGTGAATTTGCGGCTGGTGAATGGCAAGCCGGCGGTGCCGCCGGAACTGGCGGAGCGATTGACGGTGATGGATGGGCAGGTGCTGGAATTCGGCGAGCCGGACCAGCTGTATCTCAACGACGGGCGCGGGCGGTTCACGCCGGTGTCATGGACAGGCGGTCGTTTTCGGAATGAGGACGGCGTGCCGCTCGTGCAGCCGCCGCGTGACTGGGGATTGACGGCGACGTTTCGCGACATCAATGGCGACGGCTTTCCGGATATTTACGTGTGCAACGATTTCTGGACGCCGGATCGCGTGTGGCTGAACGACGGCAAGGGGCGGTTCCGTCTCGCGCCCCGGCTGGCGTTACGGAACATGCCGGCGAGTTCGATGGGCGTGGACTTCGCGGATTACGACCGCGATGGCGACATGGATTTCTTCGTGGTGGACATGTTGTCGCGCGACCCGCGTTTGCGGAAACGCCAGAAGCCGGCGCAGAATCCGATGAGCTCGATGCCGGGCTTGTCCGAGGATCGTCCGCAGTTCATGCGGAACACGCTCTATCGAAATCGCGGCGACGGCACGTACGCGGAGGTGGCGAACATGACGGGCGTGCCGGCATCGGACTGGTCGTGGTCGCCGGTGTTTCTCGACGTGGATCTGGACGGCTACGAGGATTTGTTGATCACCGCCGGTCACGCGCGCGACGTGCAGGATCTCGATGTGCAGGCTCGGGTTCGCGCGCTGCAGCATCCGTGGACGGGATTCAAGAGCGAGGCGGAGCGGCAGAAGGCGTTCACGCAGGAACTGATGGAACACATGCGGCTGTATCCTGTGTTGCACATGCCGGTGATCGCGTATCGGAATCTCGCGGGGCGCGGCTTCGCGGAGGTGACGACCAGCTGGGGCACGGAACAGCCCGGGGTTCATCACGCGATGGCGCTGGCGGACTTGGATCGCGACGGGGATTTGGATTTCGTGGTGAACAGTCTCGGCGGCGCGGCGGGGCTGTATCGGAACGACGCGGTGCAGCCGCGCGTGGCGGTGCGGCTGCGCGGTCGCGCGCCGAACACGCAGGGCGTCGGCGCGAAGATTCATCTGCGTGGCGGTGCCGTGCCGTTGCAGAGCCAGGAGATGATCCATGGCGGGCGTTACATGGCGGGCGATGAGGCAATGCGCGTGTTCGCGGCGGGCGGCGGACGGGTGATGACCTTGGAAGTGGAGTGGCGGAGCGGAACGCGAACGACCCTCACGAACGTCATGGCGAATCGCCTGTACGAAGTGGACGAATTGGCGGCGGTTCCGAAGTCACCAACCGCGCCATCTGCGGAGCGTCCGCTGTTCGAGGATGCGAGCGGGTTGTTGAATCACCGGCACCATGAGGAGGGGTTTGACGATTTTGCGCGGCAGCCGTTGCTCGCGTTGAAGCGGAGCCAGGCCGGGCCGGGTGTGGCGTGGTTTGATGCGGATGGCGATGGCGTGAGCGAGCTGTTCATCGGGGGTGGTCGCGGCGGAAATCTGGCCGGGTATCGGATCAATCCGGGCGCGGCGTGGGAGCCGGCGAATGCGTTGCGGCAGATGGCGCTCCCGGATGATGCGACGGGATTGGTGGGATGGACGAGCCCCTCGGGCCGGCGGGAGCTGTTGGCCGGCATTTCGGGTTACGAGAGCGAAGGTGCGCGGTCGGTGCTTTCAGTTCAATTTGCGGCTGCTGGCGCGAGCGTTACGAATCGAGCGGAGCTGGCAGGAACTGGTGCCGGGGCGCTGGCGGTGGCGGACATTGACGGGAACGGGTTGTTGGACTTGTTCGTGGGAGGGTTTGCCATTGCGGGGCGTTATCCCGAAGCAACGTCCAATCGAATTTATCGGGCGTCAGGCGAGGGGTTGGTCCTTGATGGGGCAAACACAGCGACTCTCGCGGGCGTCGGGCTGGTGAATGGCGCGGCGTGGAGTGATTTGAATGGAGATGGTTTTCCCGAGCTGGTGCTGGCATGCGAGTGGGGGCCGGTGCGTGTCTTCAAGAGCACACGCGGCTCGTTGCGCGAAGCAACGGCCGAACTGGGGCTGAATCCATTCACGGGCTGGTGGACGGGCGTGGCCGCCGGCGATTTCGATGGCGATGGCCGGATGGATTTGGTCGCGGGAAACTGGGGGTTGAACTCGGAGTATCACGCGGCGGCGGAGCGCCCGCTGGTGGCGTATCACGGCGATTTGCTGGAGCGTGGAACGGTGGACTGGGTGGAAACAGAATGGGACGCCCCGCGCCGGCAGCTCGTGCCGCGCCGGCGATTGGACGTGTTGAGCCAGGTTTTGCCTGTCCTTGGCGAGCGGTTTCCGACGCATCAGCGCTTCAGCGAAACGACGATTGAGCAGGTGCTTGGTCCGCTGTTGCCAATGGCGAGGCGCGTTGAGGCGACGACGTTGGCGTCGATGGTTTTCCTGAATCGCGGTGATCGATTCGAGGCGATCCCGCTGCCTGATGAAGCGCAGGAGGCGCCCGTCTTTGGGGTGAACGTGGCGGATTTCGATGGCGATGGCGTCGAGGATTTGTTTGTGGCGCAGAATTTCTTCGCGACGACGTCCGAAATGCCGCGTCTGGATGCGGGCCGCGGATTGATTTTGAGAGGGCGGGGGAATGGTCGATTCGAGCCGGTGTCGGGCCAGCGTTCAGGTGTGACCGTGTATGGCGAACAACGCGGGTCGGCGGTTTCGGATTTCGACCGGGATGGTCGCGCGGATTTGGTCGTTTCGCAGAACGGCGCGGCGACGAGGTTGTTCCGAAACGCTGCTGCGAAGCCTGGCATTCGCGTGCGGGTGGCCGGCTCCACATCAAACCCGACAGGCATCGGGACGCAGCTGCGCCTGAAAAGTGGCGGGAAGCTTGGCCCTGTGCGTGAGGTTCATGGTGGGGCAGGTTATTTGTCCCAAGACGATGCGATTCAGGTGATGGCTGCGGGCGACCTTCCATCGTCTGCGTGGGTTCGATGGCCGGGCGGTGCGACCAATGTCGTCGCCATCCCTTCAGGAGCCAGCGACATCACGATTTCCGCCCCCATGTCACGACAGTAGGGACGGCGCTTTTTGCATCAAGATTGCCTCCGGTGACAAGCAGGTGAAATCTATGTGATAAGCGGATTGACTCGCCCCCTTTCGATTCGGTATAAAATCTGGCGTTCCACGACATTGTTTCACGAGTCACGGCGGTATGTCTTCCATGGATTGGAATGAGTGTAACTTTGCATTGATGCTGCCTGTCTTGCCTCCGAAGCAAAACCAAACAACCAACAAAACACACAGTGCTATGAAACGACTCAGAATCCTTTTCTGCGGTCTTGGCGCCACGCTGGCGACCTTGATCGGAGGAAACCTGCAAGCGCAGCTGGCGGATGTGACCCAGCCCGGGGATCCGATTGTTGCGACCTCAAACAACTCCCCTGGTTCCGAGGGTGTGGCCAATGCCATCGATAATGCTCCGACGAAGTATCTCAACTTCGACAAGGTCAACACCGGCTTCACGGTGACGCCGAGGATTGGCCTCAGCGTGGTACAGGGCTTGACGCTCACCTCGGCGAATGACGCTCCTGAGCGCGATCCGTTGACCTACACGCTGGAAGGTTCGTATGACGGCGTGACGTTTGCCATGATCTCCAGCGGTTCGGTGCCGGCTTTCGCCGCGCGCTTCGAAAAGAAGACGGTCCTGTTTGATAACTCGACGCCGTATCTCAGCTATCGTCTGATTTTCCCGACGGTCGCCAACGAAAGTGCGGCCAACAGCATGCAGATCTCCGAAGTCGAACTGCTCGGCTCCCAGGCGCCCTCCGACGTGACCCAGCCCGGTGACGCGATTGTGGCGACCTCGAACAACTCGCCCGGCTCCGAAGGCGTGGCCAACGCCATCGACAACGCCCCGACGAAGTACCTGAACTTCGACAAGGTCAACACCGGCTTCACCGTGACTCCGTCAGTCGGCGGCACGTTGGTTACCGGTCTGACGTTGACCTCGGCCAACGACGCGACGGAACGCGATCCGGCGAGCTATACGCTGGAGGGTTCCTACGATGGCGTGACGTTCTTCCCCATTTCGAGCGGAACCGTCCCGGCGTTCGCCGCCCGCTTCCAGAAGAACTACATTTTCTTCCCGAACTCGCGCGCCTTCGCCTCTTATCGCCTGGTGTTTCCGACCGTCGCCAATGAGTCGTCCGCCAACAGCATGCAAATCTCGGAAGTTGAACTCCTCGGCGTGGTCTCCGAGCTCGCGCAGGATGTGACCCAGCCGGGTGACGTCCTTGTGGCCAGCTCGAACAACTCGCCCGGCTCGGAAGGCGTCGCCAACGCGATTGACAATGCGCCGACGAAGTATCTCAACTTCGACAAGGTCAACACTGGCTTCACCGTGACTCCCGGATCGGGCCTCACGATCGTCAGCGGTCTCACGCTCACTTCAGCGAATGACGCCCCCGAACGCGATCCTGCGAGCTACACCCTCGAAGGTTCCTATGACGGCGTGAACTTCACTCCGATCTCCAGCGGCAGCGTTCCTGCCTTTGCGGCCCGTTTCCAGAAGAACACGATTCTCTTCGACAACAAGGTTCCCTTCCTCAGCTACCGCCTGATCTTCCCGACGGTTGCCAACGAAGCTGCCGCCAACAGCATGCAGATTTCGGAAGTCGAACTGCTGGGCAAACTGGCCCCGACCGATGTCACGGTCCCGGGCGACCCGGTTGTGGCCAGCTCGAACAACTCGCCCGGCTCCGAAGGCGTGGCCAACGCCATCGACAACGCCCCGACGAAGTATCTGAACTTCGACAAGGTCAACACCGGCTTCACCGTGACCCCTGGCGTCGGTGACACGATTGTAATGGGCCTGACCCTCACCTCGGCCAATGATGCACCTGAACGCGACCCGGCTACCTACGTGCTTGAAGGTTCGAATGATGGCGGCGCGTCCTTCGCCCCCATCAGCAACGGCGGCGTTCCTGCGTTCGCCGCCCGTTTCCAGAAGAAATTTATTTTCTTCCCGGAGAACACCAAGTCTTACAAATCCTACCGGCTCATCTTCCCGACGGTGGCCAACGAGGCGTCTGCGAACAGCATGCAGATCTCCGAGGTGGAATTCCTCGGCGTCACGCCCGGCGCGGTGAACACCAACGAAGTCGACACCCTCATCCGCCGCCAGCCGCAGGATACGCCGGTCCTGCTCGGTCAGACCGCCACTTTCCGCGTGGTCCTCACCGGCCCGTGGAGCGTGCAATGGTACAAGAACGACACCCGCATCCCCGGCGCGAACAACGCGACCTACACGACGCCTGCCGCGACGGCTGGCGATGATGGCGCGAAGTACTACGCCGTGGTCCAGGGCCGCGATGGCCGTCAAGTCAGCGATGAAGTGATGCTCAGCATCTTCACGCCGTCCACCACCGAGAGCCTCGGCTTCAGCTTCCGCGGCTCCGGCGCCAATGGCGCGCCGACGGACATGCTTCCGTCCGACATCACTGGTTCTCATCCTCAGGCTTACTGGAACAACCTGACCGGCGGCAACGGCGGTCCCGCGTCTGCGGTCAACAGCGCCAACACCTCCCACCCGACGATCACTGTTTCCTGGGCGACCTCCGGTGAATGGGGCGCCGGCACGGGTAACAGCGATCCGACGGAACGCATGTTCAACGGTCTGGTGCGCGCCAGCACCGCAGCGGGTGGCAGCACGATTACTCTCTCGGGCGTGCCCCAGGGCAACCACTCCGTCATCCTCTACGCGGTCCAGGTTCCTCTCGAGTTCTGGCCGATGGACATCGAGGCCACCGCCGGTGGCGCCACCCAGCAGCGCTTCATCCGTTCGCTGAACTCGGACGAATACAACCCGACGCCCGGCTTCAGCCTCGTGGCCTCGACCACGGCGGCGACGCGTGGTGTCGGCAATTACGTCCGCTTCGACAACCTGCAACCCGGTGCGGATGGCGTGATTCAGATCATGTTCCGCGCCCCGGGCGGCAGCAGCCAGGGTCCGGGCTTGAACGGCTTCCAGCTGCTTCTCAATCCTCCGGCTGCCGGCGAACCTCCGGTCATCGTCCGCCAGCCGGCTTCGGCCAACGGCATTGCCGGTGGTTGCGTTACCATGAGCGTTGAAGCCACCGGTCCTTCGCTTACCTATCAGTGGCTGAAGAACGGCCAGGAAATCGCGGGAGCCACCGGTTCGACCCTCACGGTCGCCAACCTCTCCGAATCCAGCGCCGGCAGCTACAACGTGATCGTCAGCAACCCTGGCGGTCGCGCCCGCAGCCGCAGCGCCGTGGTGGAAGTTCTCGCCAACGCGCAGATTGCCTCCGGTCTCATCACCCACCTCAAGTTCGACGAGACCGAGGGTCGCACCATCGCCAACGCCGTTGCCGGAGCCCAGGCGGGTGAATTGCGGGAAACTGGTTTCGAGAACTGGCAGCCCGGCCAGATCGCAAACTCGCACTACTTCGAAGGCAACATCTACGGCTTCGTGCCGAACTACACCAAAGCCAGCCGTGCTCTTACGGTTTCGGCGTGGGTGAACTCGTCGAGCGACAGCTGGGGCCCGATCCTCAACAACTGGATCGACAGCCGCACCACCGGCAGCAAAGGCCAGTTCCAGCTCGAAGTCGTCCAAACCGACGCCGGTCCGACCCTCCGTGGTCAGCTCGAAGTCGGTCCGAACCGCGTGCTCGCGACGAGCGTCATCGATGGTTCGCTCAACACCTGGCACCATGTCGCGCTGACCGCCAACGGTGGCGTTCTCAGCCTCTACTGGGATGGCCGCCTGGTCGCCTCGGCCGACTACCTCGGCAACATCAACGCCCCGGCTGCCTTGCCGTGGCTTTCGATCGGCGCCGAGTTCATCGACGACGCCAACAATCCGGGAACTGCGATTGTGTCCGGCCGTTACTTCGTCGGTGCGATGGATGACGTCGCGCTCTGGAATCGCAGCCTGAGCGAAGTGGAAGTCCAGGGCATCTACAACGGGGGTCTTGCAGGCCAGAGTGTATCGGCGGTTCCGCCGGTGCTCGTCGCTGGCGACTGCCGTCCGACCATCGATTGCCCGAACAACATCACGGTCGATGCGACCGGAAACGCCACGCCGGTCTCGTTCGTCGTGACCGGCGCTGACGCCGCCGGCGCTCCGCTGGTCGCCGAATGCGTGCCGCCCTCCGGCACGGGATTCGTGATTGGCCAGACCACTGTGACCTGCACCGTTACCGCTGGAGCTGGCAATTCTGTCAGCTGCAGCTTCCGCGTGACGGTCACCGATTCCTCCGTTCCGACGCTCACCTGCCCAGGCGACATCGCCACGGTGGCGACGAGCGAAGCGGGCGCGGTGGTGACCTATCAGGCTTCGGCCACTGACGCGGGCGGCATCGCCAGCCTCGTCTGCGTGCCGGCCGCCGGCAGCACCTTCGCGCTCGGCGAAACGGCGGTCACCTGCACGGCCACCGACAACGCCGGCAACACTGCTTCCTGCAGCTTCAAGGTCACCATCCGCGCGAGCACGCAGCCCCCGACAGCCGTGATCGGCACCGACGCGCTGGTGGACTTCAGCCCCGACTACGAGCACCCCGTGCTCATCAGCTGCAACTGGTGGAACGCCTGCCTGGTGCTCGACGGCTGGACCAGCAGCGCCGCCGACGGCGGGGCCCTCA
>JBDHQG010000710.1:0-2651 GCA_039806925.1 Limisphaerales bacterium | reverse complement strand
CCCTCAACGAACGCGCCACGCGCGGCGAACTCGACATCTCCGCCATCAGCATTCACGCCTACGCCTACGTCTGCGATCAATATGCCCTGCTCCCCAGCGGCGCCAGCATGGGCGATGGCTACGGTCCCATGCTCGTGGCCAAACAAAGGTTTTCCCGCGACGAAATCTTCCGAAAGAAAATCGCCGTGCCCGGCACCATGACCAGCGCCTTCCTCGCGCTACAACTCTGGCTGGGCAAACCGGCGAAGGAATTCAACTACATCGTCGTTCCCTTCGATCAAATTTTCCAAGCCGTCCGCTCCGGCCAGGCCGATGTCGGTCTCATCATCCACGAAGGCCAGCTCACGTATCAGAACGAGGGCTTGCAGGTTTCCGAAGATCTCGGCGTCTGGTGGGGCCGCGAGAATGACGGCCTCCCCCTGCCCCTCGGCGGCAACGTCATTCACAAACGCTTCGAGCCCGCCGTCCGCAAAACCATCTCGGACATTCTCACGGCCAGCATTCAATTCAGCCTCGACCACCGTCCCGAAGCCGTGCAGCACGCGCTTCAGTACGCGCGCGACATGGGACGCGACCTCGCGGACAAATTCGTCGGGATGTATGTGAACCACTGGACGCTCGATTACGGGGACAAAGGCCGCGAATCCATCCGCCGCTTCCTCAGCCGCGCCCACAAGGCCGGCCTCACTCCGCGCGCGCCGGAGTTGGAGTTCGTGGTGTGAGCCGCCCCGAATTTCCAGTTGCGGGTGAGCAGGTGGGAAAGTGAGAAAGTGGGAATTCGACACCCAAAACCTCCGCTCCTCTCACTTTCTCACCCGCCCGCTTTCCCACTTGATCCCCCGACGCTTTTTCCAAACCCTTCGCGGAATTGTAGCTGCATGATTCTCAACGCCGAAGGATAAGTTGACACGTCCGACGACGATTGATAACGATGCGACCACAACAAATGCGGAGTATGCACAGCCGTTTCACCACCCTGCGCCCCATGCTCCGGGCCTTCTTCGCCCTCGCCGTCACCGTCCTTTTGGCGAGCCCACCGCTCATGCTCAACGCCGCCGATCCAGATGGCGTGGCGCTGGCGATTGTCTACGACACCTCCGGCAGCATGAAGGAGGCTGTGCGCACCACGGACGGCAGGTCGGCCCCGAAATGGATCATTGGCAATCGCGCCCTCGAACAAATCGTCAGCCGCGTGGAACACTTCGCCACCAACGCCACGCCGCCCAAGACCATTCACGCCGGCCTCTATGTTTTTCGCGGCACGGGCGCGGCGGAGGCGGTGAAGTTCGGCCCGTTCCAGCCGCAAGCCATGCGCGACTGGGTGAAAAGCTACCGCGGGCCGGACAGCGGCACGCCGCTCGGCGTCACCATCGAAACCGCCAGCCGCGCGCTGATGAACTCGAAATTCACCGCTAAACACATTCTCGTCGTCACCGATGGAATCAACACGGCGGGACCGGACCCCGTCGTCGTGGTGCCGAAGATCAACAAGGCTTCCGAGAGCAAGGGCAGCCCGATCTTCATTCACTTCGTCGCGTTCGACATCGACGCCAAAGTCTTCGCACCGCTGAAAAAGCTCGGCGTGACCGTGGTCGGCGCCGCGGACGAGAAACAGCTCGGCCAGCAATTGGAATTCATCCTCGAGGAAAAGATCCTCCTGGAGAAGGAAGCGCCCAAGAAAAACTAAGGCGATGCTGCGGACATTCGTTCAACAAAGCTACATCACTTCGGCCACCCGATGCACAGGCCCGGAGGGCCGGCATATTTGTAGTGATCACATGCGCATTACCTCCAGCTCCGTAGGAGCGGCATCGAGATTTGATGTCGCCCCTACGGGGCTAAACTCAATTGGGCTGCTTGACTACAAATATGGCGCTCCTACGGAGCTAAAACCATCTGCTCTCGTTGCCCTCCGACTAGACTCAAATTTTTAGAAAGAACCAAAACTATGTTTAGAGCATTCAAACGCGTTTTCATCTGGCTTGGCCTCATGGCGGAGCAGGCAACCGAAACCGACGCCATCAACCAGGCCGTCGTCGAGCGCGGCATCCGCGATTCCAAGGCCAAGGCCGACAAGGCGCATTACGCCAACGGCCAGCTCGCCGGCCAGGTCGCCCTGCTCAAGGACCAGCTCAAGCGCCAGGAACGCCAGCGTGACGAGTTGCAAGGCATGCTCCAGGCGGCCGCCGCCGCGAACGACGACGCCAACGGCGCGCATTACGCCGAGGAACTCGCCACGCTCGAAAGCGACATCAATGAGAACAAGGCGCAGCTCGACAGCCTCGAACAGCTTTACAAGCAGAACACTGAGATCATTGCGCAGAGCCTGCGCGAAATTCAGAAGTTCCAGCGTGAGTTCGAGGCCGTGAAGGCCAAGGTCGCCATCGGGCGCTCGCTCGAGGGCCTCGCCGGCATGATGAAAAGCTCCATCACCGAGCTGCAAGGCATGGTCGGTGGCGAGATGGGCCAGTCGATGCAGCAGCTCCGGCAATCCGCGGCGGCGGGCGAAGGCCAGATGCGCGCCACGCTCGATCTCGCGAAAGAAATGGGCTCCGGCATCGCGCGCCAGCAGGAGATGCGCAAGGCGCGCGGCGCGATGCTCTTCCAGGAATACAAAAAGAAGATGGGCATGGTGCAAAGCGAAGCCGCCG
>JBDHQG010000709.1:0-2651 GCA_039806925.1 Limisphaerales bacterium | reverse complement strand
GACGTGCGAGACATCGAGCGCGTCGCCGACCTTGTTGAAGCGAAACGCCTCGCCGTCCTCGGGCAGCGTGTCGCGAATTTGCAGCCACGGCGCGCGGAGCAGATCACGCAGCGCATTTTCATACTCGTAACGGTTCAGGCGACGGCGCGTCGTCCGGCCTTCCTGCGCGATACGCTTCTCGTCCGCCGTTGTCAGTGAACTGCCCAGCGAGCCAAGGAATGCGTCGCGTTCATCCGCCTCCGGCCGGGCCTTTTTCTTCGGCGGCATCTCGCCGGCCTGGACGCGGTCATAGGCCTTGACCCATTGGGAGAAATTGGTGCGGTCCGCCAGATCGAACTTCAACGCCGAGAGATCCAGCCCGCCCTTCTTCATTTCGGCATCGTGACATTCGAGGCAATGCTTCTGAAGGAACGGCTGGAGCTTGGGCGCGGCCCCGGCGGACAGCGCGAGCGTCGCGATGCCGGAGAGGGTGGCGAACCGGGCGAAAAGATTTCGAGTGACCATGTGCGTGGAGTCCATCATTTGGGCGTGAACAGTGGACGAAAGAAAACCCTCACCGCTTCAAGCGAGGAGGGTTTGAAATCCAACCCGACGTCCGACGTGCTGAACCGCCGGCACGATGCCGTCAGCACGCTTACTTCGCGAAGACCGTTTCGTCCGCGTGACGGGAATGTCCATTGGCGTGGCCGTTCGTGCCGTTCACATGGCCATTCAGATGGCCGTTGGCGTGACCATTGTGCGCCGCGTTCGCGCGATCTAGGATCTTCCTGTAGGTCGCGAGCGCCAGCAGCGGCCAGGCGTTCCGATACATGTCGTACTTCAGGTAAAACACTTTCGGGAAGCCGGTGCCGGTCGTTTCGTGTTCCGTCCACGAACCGTCGGCGTTCTGCGTGCGTGCGAGATATTCGATGCCGCGACGGATGCTGTCGCGGTTCGGATCGTCGAACGCGCACAGGCCCATCAGCGCCCACGCGGTTTGCGAAGCGGTGCTCGGGCCTTTGCCCTTGAAGACCGGATCGTCGTAGGTATTGCAGCGCTCACCCCAGCCGCCGTCTTCGTTCTGCACGGCTTCCAGCCAGTCGCGCGCCTTGAGCAGCCAGCGCTGGTTCATGTTGATGTTGAGCGCACGCAGGCCGCGCAGCACCTGCCAGGTGCCGTAAACGTAATTCACACCCCAACGGCCATACCACGAGCCGTCTTCTTCCTGATGATCGCGGATGAACTGCAGCGCCTTGATCACCTGAGGATGCGTGACGGACCAGCCCTCGTAGCCGAGCAGTTCGAGGATGCGCGCCGTGATGTCCGCGCACTCGGGATCGAGCATCGCGTTGTGATCGGCGAACGGAACCTTCTCGAGCACGCCCTTCGTGCAGTCCTTGTCGAAGGCCGCCCAACCGCCGTCCTTGCACTGGAAGGTCATCATCCAGCGCATGCCGCGGTTGAAGCACTCGTCGCGCTTGGCACGGTTGTCGGTCGGGATCTGCCGCAACGCCAGCAGCACCATCGCGGTGTCGTCCACGTCCGGGTTCCACTTGTTCTCGTACTCAAACACCCAGCCACTCGGCTCGACGTTGACCGGGTTCTTGTAATACCAGTCGCCGCGAAAACGGATTTCCTTTTCCATCAGCCAGTCGGCGCATTGCTTCATGCGCGGATGGTCGGCCGGGATGCCGGATTCGCGCAGGCAGATGGCGACGATGGCGGTGTCCCACACGGGCGAGAAACACGGCTCGATGCGAACGGTGTCTTTCTCCTCGTGCTCAAGATTCTTCAGCTCGCGACGCGCGCGGATGACCTGCGGATGGTCATCGGGATATCCGAGTGCCTTGAGCGCGATGAGCGCGTTGAGCATCGCCGGAAAAATCGCCGCGAGACCGTGCGAACCCTCGAAGCGTTCGAGCATCCAAGCCTCAGCCTTCTTGAGCGCGAGCTTCCGGAATGGGCGGAGATTGTTGTTCTCAACAAACTTGTGGAGCTTGTCGAGCCACAGGAAGAAATTGCGCCATGTGAAGCGTTCCGGGTCGGGACGCAGCGCGAGGTCGCGTTCGTGAAAGCCTTCGGGATAAAGCTCGTCGAGCGTGATCGGGCAGTTCTGCGGACGCGTCGGCTTGTAGTGATTGATGATGGCCAACGGGACGATCATGGACCGGCTCCAGTTGCTCATCTCGTTGAAGTTCACATAAAACCATTTGCCGATGAGGATGACCTCGCTCGGGATGGTCGGCACGTAATCCCACGGATAAAGGCCGAGCAGCGCGAGATACAGCTTCGAGAAAGTGTTCATCCGCGGCACGCCGCCGAGGTTCAACGCCATTTCGCGCGCCTTGAGCATCCGCGGATCGGTGACGGGCACGCCGGCGAGCTTGAGCGCGAGATACGCCTTGCAGGTGGCGTTCACCTCGGCCGGGCCGCCGAAATAGATGTTCCAGCCGCCGTCCGGCAACTGCATCGACAGGATGTGATTCACCGCCTTGCGCTGCCATTCCGGGTCCACGCTGCCATCCCAGTGATGGAAGCAAATCATGTCCGAGGCGAGGGTGGAATCGACCATGAGCTCCCCGACCCAGAAACCTTCCGGCTTCTGGACGCTCAGGAGATAGTCTTGTGACCGCTGGAGGGCGGTTTCGAGGGTTTTTCTGTGGCTGGACGAC
>JBDHQG010000708.1:0-2652 GCA_039806925.1 Limisphaerales bacterium | reverse complement strand
CTTCTTGCTCAAGGCTCCGGCACAAAACCCGCCAAGCCGTCCGGCGGTTCAGGCTCCAAGACCAATGCTCCGGCAGGCGGATCCGGCACCAAAACAAACAAGCCCGCTGGGGGCTCGGGACTTAAGTCCGCTTAGCCTCCGCAAACCGGGCAGGCACCGCCCGAATCTTCCCTCCATTGAGTTTACGGTCAGATCAAAGTGATACCACCGGTGCCAGGCCATGCTTCCAGTGACCGCGCCTTCCGCTGGCTCGTCCTCACTGGAGTCGGGCAGTTGATGTTGTGGATCGGTGTCGCCGTGGCAGCGGAACAATTCGATCCCGGCGGCGATTTTAGCCAACGCCCGTTTTCACTGGTGGTGGGACTGCTTGGTGCCTGCTTCACAATCTACCTTCTGAGTCTGGCTCTGGTTTGGAACGCGCCGGAAGGTAAACGAACCGCCCGCCGTCAATGGCGGGCGGTTCTCGTGTTCGCGGTTCTTTTTCGGCTGGCACTCTGGTGGTCGCAGCCCATTCAGGAACTTGACCTCTACCGCTACCTATGGGACGGGCGCGTTCTCGTCGAAGGAATCAATCCCTACCGCTACGCACCGGCTCAGGTGGATGCCGCCCGTGCTGGAAATTCTCCGGCTCCAGACCTCGCAAAACTTGCCGACCTCTTAAGCCGCTCTCCCGAGGTCGTAGCCATCTTCTCGCTCATTGATCGTCGGAGCGTCCCCACGATCTATCCGCCGTTGAGCGAGGCGGTGTTTGGCCTAGCCGCATTCATCACACCAGAACGTGCACCAGTGCGAGTGCAACTCGGCATCTTCAAGGGACTGCTCTTGATATTCGATCTCGTGACAGTCCTGCTGATCACGGGCCTGTTGCAAAATTTCAACCAGCCACCCGCGCGGGCACTTGCCTACGCCTGGTGCCCTCTCGTTCTCAAGGAATTCGCGAACACCGGCCACCTCGACGCGATTGCCGTGTGCCTCACCGCGGCCATGTTCTGGGTGTTGACCCTGCCGTTTGAAGCGCGGGGAGTCTCGTTTCCACGCCGATGGCGCGACGGACTGGCGACCGTTCTATGGGGGGCGTCGATACTCGCAAAACTTTACCCGATCGTGCTCGCACCTGTGCTGCTCACGTTTTGGTGGCGGCGTTCCCGATGGCGCACCGGCGCGCATTTTGCGACAGCATTACTCGTGGTAATCGCCGGTTACGCGCTGCTGCCTTCGGCCGTCAAAGAGCGCCGGACGAACACCGCCACCGGTACGGCGCATTCAAGCTTCTCCGGGCTGGGCGAGTTTCTTCGCCGCTGGGAAATGAACGACCTGCTGTTCTCGGTGGTTTATGAAAACACCCGGCAACGTTCCCCAGACCATTCGAAACACGAGCCGTGGTATTCGGTGGTGTCCGGCGCGGCACGAGAGCAAATGAACCGCGCGATGGTCAAGGTGGCTTCAATGGCGGGCCTGGCTGTTCCCTCAGACCGCACGGCATTTCTCTTCACGCAATCACTGGTGGCGGGAATCCTCCTGTCCGTCGCCGGCCTGCTCGCGTCGCGTCGCTGGCCGGACGATCCGCGCGAAGCGTTAGTCCGCCGATCGTTTCTCTGCCTGGTCTGGCTGTGGTTCCTGAGTGCAACGCAGAATCCCTGGTACTGGACGTGGGGATTGCCTCTGGTGGCGCTCGCATCACGAGCTTGGTTGCTAGTGTCGGGATTCGCGCTGCTCTACTACTTACGCTTCTGGTTCGTCTACCAATTCCCCGACGCAACTTTGCCCGGCGGACTCACCGGGATGAGGTTCTTCGACGAAGTTGTCATATGGTTTGAACATGGCCTACCGCTTTGCGCCGTGGCGCTGGCAGCCTGCCTCACACGAAAACGATTTCAACCGCGCGTGGCAATTCGTTCGCCCGCGCCATCGCCCGCGCATCCTGGGAACGTCATTGTGGTCATCCCAGCCTTGAACGAGGAGGCGAGTTTGCCGCGCGTAATCGAACGACTCCGTCGCGCCGGCTTGGAACGCATTCGCGTGGTGGACAATGGCAGCCGTGACCTTACCGCCGAAGTCGCGCGCCATTTCGGGGCGGAGGTGATTGTCGAACGTAGGCGTGGTTACGGTCAGGCTTGCTGGACGGGTTGTCAGAGTCTTCCGTCCGACTCGCAGTGGATTCTGTTCTGCAACGCAGACGGCAGCGACGACATCGAGCGAGTTTCCCTACTTTTGGGGGCAACAACCGAAGGCGCGGAGTTGGTGTTGGGCCAGCGCGTGGCCGGGCAAGGTGGCCGCGATCACCTCACACTGCCCCAACGTTTCGGCAATAGACTTGCCGTGAGTCTGATTCGACTGCTGTGGGGCGCGCGTCATGGTGATCTTGGTCCACTGCGCCTGATTTCGCATCAAGCATTTGAGGAGTTGCACATGCGTGATCGAGGCTTCGGATGGACGGTGGAAATGCAGGTGCGCGCGGTGGAGACTGGATTGCCGGTCGTCGAGATCGCCGTGCGCAACTTCGCTCGAACTGCGGGCGTTACCAAAATCTCAGGCACAATTGCGGGCAGCCTTCCCGCTGCCGCGGTGATTCTCTCGACTATTGTCAGGCCGCGGTGGAGGGCATCGGATTCCATCGGCAAATTGTCGCGCACATGAGACAAACTACCGAGG
>JBDHQG010000707.1:0-2653 GCA_039806925.1 Limisphaerales bacterium | reverse complement strand
ATCGTCAGGTGAAGCTCCTTGAGCACGTACACGCTGTAAAACGGCCAGCCCAGGTACAGGCACATGCCGAAGAGCCCGGTGAACAGCAGCAGCCGCACGAAGTTCATATCCCTGAACACCGCGGTGAAGGTGTTCAGGGGCGACGCCTGTGGCCGGAGCTCATGCACCGAGGCCGGAAACTTCATGCGCGTGAGAAAGTAGAGCCCGATCATCCGCGCGCCCGCCGCCGCGCTGAAGATCATGCCGAACACCCCGAAGGAGCTGCCGTAACGGTCCACCACCCAGCCCGCCGCCAGCACGACCACCAGCGTCCAGAAACCGAACATCAGGTTGCGCGTGCCGAAAAATTTGCCCCGGATGCCCAGCGGCACCAGCTCGGACATCGACGCCGACCACGCCACGCCGCAGACGGAGTTGCCGAGCGTCGACACGAACGAGATCACCAGGAAGGCCCAATCCCGGTGGCTTCCAAACCACGGGAAAGCCGAGATCAAGGTCCACGGCAGCGCGTTCATGAAAAACGTGAGCACCATGATCTGCCGCAGCGAAAAGTACCGCTGCAAAAAAAGCATCACCGGCGGCTGCGCAAACAGGCAGATGAACGGCATCGCCGCGAGGAGACCCACGCCGGCATCGCCCCAGCCGAGGGCTTTCACCGCGAACCCGATGACAAAGGGAAAGTTCCCGAGCGTGAGGTTCAGCATGGGCACGCTGAAACAGCTCTCGATGGTGCAATACTTCAGGGAGAGCAGCAGCTCTCGTTTTCGGAATGGGTTCATCCGTTTCGGCTGGCCCGACGATGAATCGCGCCGGCCGGTTGTCAAGATTGCCGCCACCCATCGGGTGTGATCGAAAGTGGCGGTCAGAGGAGGGTGGGTTGTGTGGACTGCGGAGGCAGGACTCCGCTTTGGCTGCGCCTTCCGTCCATCCGGGCGCGCTTGGCTTCACTCACCGTGCAGCCAAAGCGGAAACTTGTTTCCGCAGTCCATATCTCCACCGGCGTTGCCCGCGACTTCCAATTGACCCCTGCCCCGTCCGCGTGACCGAATAATCGTTGCCCGCGGCGAAGCTGTCGCCGCATCATCACGCCATGAAGTGCGCGGACAAAATCATCGCGTGGGAACAGCTGCCGGCGTGGCGCGAGCAGTTGCGCTCGGAGGGACGACAGCTCGTCGTCACCAACGGCTGCTTTGACCTGTTGCACCGCGGCCATGTCGCTTATCTGGAAGGCGCCCGAGCCCTGGGCGACGTCCTCCTGGTCGGGGTGAACAGCGACGCGAGCGTCCGTGAATTGAAGGGGCCCGACCGTCCGGTGAACAACGAGGCGGACCGCGCCTTCGTGCTCGCCGCGCTGGAAAGCGTCGATGGCGTCTGCGTCTTCACGGACAAAACGGCGATGCGTTTCCTCGAAACGGCGAAGCCGGACATCTACGCCAAGGGCGGCGATTACACGGTCGACACGATCAACCAGGAGGAACGTCGCTTGATTGAGGGGCAAGGCGGAAGGGTTGCCATCCTTCCCGGCGTCGCGGGGAAATCGACGACTTCATTGCTGGCGAAGATCGCGAAGCTGTGACGCGCCCCCGGATTGGATGAAGGAACGCCTTTGGAAAGGGCTGATGCCCAATCCGGAGAACACATCAGCCGCGTCCCATTTTCAACCCGTTGCCCGGGCGCGGCCCGCCATTCCCCCCGTCGGCCGGCCAAAAATCTCATTGTCCGCCGGGCCGGTTTGGCGGAAATTGCCGCCTTGCGAGCGGTGGATTACCTTATCGCGATGTTCAATTTGACCCGGCAACAGCAACTGTTCCTGTGCTCGGTCCTGCTCCTCCTCCTGGTGGGCTGGACCGTGCGCGCCTGGCGGCTGTCGCATCCGCCGGAACAAGCTCCCGCATCCACCCCGCGCTGACGTCACCTATGCATACCGCCAACTTCGACGAAGCCCTCGAACAGATCGTGCAGAACGATCCGCGCTACCATCGCGATGCCTACTTGTTCATCCGCGAGGCGCTCGACTACACGCAGAAGACGGTGAACAAGGGGACGAAATCCGAGAAGGGCGACAAAAGCGACAAGTCCGACGCGCGCGCCACGGCCGGAGACGAAACCAAGATCCGCCATGTCACCGGCCAGGAACTGCTCGCCGGCGTCCGCGCCTACGC
The DNA here is from genome assembly GCA_039806925.1 of Limisphaerales bacterium. Lineage (GTDB taxonomy): Bacteria > Verrucomicrobiota > Verrucomicrobiia > Limisphaerales > JADJPG01 > JADJPG01. The sequence continues at coordinate 491 of JBDHQG010000707.1, read as the reverse complement.
GCTCGAACAGTTCGGCCCGATGACGCTCATGGTGCTCAATGAATGGGGACTGAACCGCTGCGAAGATTTCGGCGAACTCGTCTTCAACATGGTCGAGAACCATCTGCTCGCGAAAACGAAGAAGGACAGCCGCGATGATTTCAAGGGCGGCTACGACTTCGACGAGGCGTTCCGCCAGCCGTTCCTGCCTTCCACCAAGTCCGCTCCCACGGAGCCGAAGCCCACGCATTCGTAGTCAGTCGCCGACACGGATGTCCTCCTCCCCACGCCACTGACTATGCCCGCCCGACTTCCCGCCGCCACCCGCCCGAAGCCCGCCACGACCGCCATGCCCCCCGCGATTCCGCCCGGCGTTCGCTTCACCACGCTGCCGAACGGTCTCACGCTGATCATCCGCGAGGACCACAGCGCGCCGGTCGTTTCCGCGCAGGCCTGGTGCAAGGCCGGCAGCATCGACGAAGGCAAGTGGCTTGGCGCAGGTCTCTCGCATT
>JBDHQG010000706.1:0-2653 GCA_039806925.1 Limisphaerales bacterium | reverse complement strand
AGACCGCCAAAGTCGGCGGCTGGGGCCATATCCTCGGGGACAAGGGAAGCGGGTTCGAAGTCGGGCTGCGCGCGTTGAAGGCGGTCGTTTATTACCTTGATCGCGACGGCGAATGGTCGGCGCTCGGACAGCGGTTGCTGCGCGCGCTTCAGTTGAACGAGCCGAATGAATTGATCGGCTGGGCGCAGAATGCTTCCAAGGCGGACATCGCCGCCCTGGCCGTGGAGGTTTTCAAGGCATGGGCGGGAAGGGACGAGATAGCGACGGACATTCTCACCGGCGCCGCCAGGAGCCTCACGAAGGACGCTGTCACATGCGCGGGCAAGCTCGCGGAGCCGGGCCAAAAGGTTCAGTTCATCCTCGCCGGTGGCGTGTTGTTGAAGCAGCCAAAATTCGCGCAACAAGTCGCGGCTTTGATTGGGAAACAATGGCGCGGCGCGAGGGTGAGCCCGCTGCGGCGGGAGGGCGCTTACGGCGCGCTGGCGCTCGCGCGGCAGGCGTTTCCGCCCGGAGCCATTCGTTCCTCGAACGTCAGCCGAAAGACAGGCCCGGGCAAGGCTCCCACGAATCCGCTGAACAGCATCGCCGCCATCGCGCTATCGCCCACCGAGCAACGGAATCCGCGCTCGATGGCGCTCGACAAACTGTCGCTGGACGACGCGGTCGAACTGATGTTGCGCGAGGATCGTTACGTCACCGCCGCACTGCTCGCGGAGCGCGCGCAGATACGAAAGGGCGTCGAACTCATCGTCCGGTCCTTCAAACGAGGCGGGCGTCTGTTCTACGTCGGCGCTGGAACGAGCGGACGTCTCGGCGTGCTGGACGCAAGCGAATGCCCGCCGACGTTCCGCACGGATCCGGAACTGGTCCAGGGCATCATCGCCGGCGGCCAGACGGCATTGTGGTCCGCCGTCGAAGGCGCGGAGGACGACCCCGCCGCGGGCGCGCGGGCGGTGGAGTTTCGCGGGATTGCCAGGCACGACACCGTGGTGGGCATCGCCGCCAGCGGGCGGACGCCATTCGTATGGGGCGCGCTGCGCGAGGCCAAACGCCGTGGCGCGAAGACCGTCCTGCTCTGCTTCAATCCCAATCTGGTCATCCCGCGACGTGACCGGCCGAGCCTCGTTCTCGCGCCGAAGATTGGCCCTGAAATCCTGACCGGCTCCACGCGCTTGAAATCCGGCACGGCAACCAAGCTAGTGCTGAACATTTTCACCACGCTGGCCATGGTGCGGACGGGCAAGGTGCTGGGCAATCTCATGGTGGACGTGAAGGCGTCCAACGTGAAGCTGCGGGATCGCGCCGTGCGCATCGTGCGGGAGTTGACCGGGGCGGAGCACGCCGTTGCGGAAAGCGCGCTTCTGAAGACGGACTGGAAGATCAAGGACGCGTGTCGAAAACTCGGCCGGAAGTGATGTTCAGCCGCCGGCAGGCAACGGCCGCAACCGGCCATCCGCAGTCGTCCGGGCGCGATTCTGTGCTTCCCATTCGCTCGTCCGCTTGCTTAATTCCCGGCCAGTAATGAACGTCAATCTAGGCATTTGGGACAAACTGACCAAGCTGGTGGTGTTTCTCCTCTTCGTCGCCGGGTTGATTGGCGTGTTCTACTGGTACCTGCCGCTCGTGCAGCAAAACCAGCGTTACCGGAAGGAAATCATCGCGCTGGACGGCAGGATTGCGGCCGAGGAACGCCACGGCAAGCAGCTGCGCGCTTCCATCGATTCCGTGCAGAACGATCCCCGGGTCATCGAACGGCTCGCCCGCGAGAAGCTGAGTCTCGCAAAGACGAACGAGATGGTGGTGCGCTTTGAGCAGCCTGCCCGGCGCTGAACGCGAACAGCCGGGATCGGAACATTCTCCAAAACAAAAGCGGCGCTTGTTCGAGCGCCGCTTGTTCATTTCCCCGGCAGGGGCAAAGCGATTTTCGCCGACCGTCACACGGTCATGATTTCCTTTTCCTTGTGGGCGAGATGCGCGTCGATCTTGGCGATGTATTGATCGGTCAGCTTCTGCACCTCCTTCTCGGCGTGCTCCAGTTCGTCCTCGGAAATTTTGCCTTCCTTCGATTCCTTCTTGAGATGCTCGATGGCGTCGCGGCGGACGTGGCGGATGGCGACGCGGCCGCTCTCGGTCATCTTGTGGACGACCTTCACAAATTCCTGGCGCCGTTCCGTGCTGAGTTCCGGCAGAACGATGCGGATGAACTTCCCCTGCACGGCGGGGTTCAGGCCGAGGTTGGATTTCTGAATCGCCTTCTCGATGGGTTGAATCGAGCCGTTGTCCCACGGCTGGATCATCAACATGCGCGGCTCCGGCGTGGTGATGCCGGCCAACTCGCGAATCCGCATCATCGAGCCGTACACTTCCACGAGGATGTTCTCGACGAGTGACGGCGACGCCTTGCCGGTGCGCACGCCGGCAAATTCATGCGTCACGACCTCTTCGGTCTTGATCATCTTCTCTTCCGCTTCGAGCAAAATATCGTCCACTGGCATAAGTGCGGCGACGCTAGCAAAGCGCCCGCGACCTGTATAGTGGCAAACCGTCCGCCGACAAATCCCGTCCGCGGAAAAGCAAAAGGGCGACGGAACGCTCCGTCGCCCGGTGGAAAAATTCAGCCCGCAGAATCAGGACTGCGCCAGCGAACCGGCCG
>JBDHQG010000705.1:0-2655 GCA_039806925.1 Limisphaerales bacterium | reverse complement strand
ACGCGTGCGGGTTCACGCCGTTCGGCATGTAAAGCACGGCGAGGCGCACGGGATGTTTCCCCTTGCGCGCGGTCGCCGAGGCCGCGCCCGCGGTGAACGGCCCCATCGCTTCGAGCAGCGGAAGACTCATCATCGCGCCCACGCCCTTGAGCATGGTGCGCCGGGAGATTTGCCAGGATTTCGTGTTCATTGCTTCAATGAGGCTTGAGTGGTTTTCTTCGCTGCATCCTTGGCCGTCTCGCCCTTCTCGTCGAGCTCGGTCGAGCGGCGATATTGGAACGGAAGGCTCTTCACAATCTCCGTCACGAGAGTCGCCGCGCGAAACTGATCGCGCTGAACGGACTTGGAAACCTGCTTCACGATCGGCGTGTCGTAATACTCCAGCCCGCGGCCCAGGGCGTAGGCGAGCATCTTCTCCGTGATGTTGCGCGTGAAATCATCCGTGCGCTTGAGCAGGAGCTGTTTCAACTCCGCCGGGCCGGTGAACTTCTCACCCGTGGTCATCTCACCAGAAGCATCCACGACCTCATCCGCCACCTTCGTGCGAAAGCGACCGATGGCGTCAAAGTTCTCCAAACCAAACCCGAGCGGGTCCATGCGCTTGTGGCAACCGGCGCAATCCGGCTGCACGCGGTGCTGTTCCAAGCGCTGGCGGAACGTCAGACCATCGCGCGGCTTGTCGTCCGGCGGCAGACTTTTCACCAACGGCGGCGGCGGTGGCGGAGGCGTGCCGAGGATTTCCTCCAGCACCCAGCGTCCGCGCAACACCGGACTCGTGCGCAGCGGATACGACGTCACCGTCAACACGCTCGCCATGCCGAGCACACCGCCGCGCTGACGGTCGTTAAGCGACACGCGCTGGAACGCTTTTCCCGTGACACCCTCGATGCCGTAGTGCTTCGCGAGCTTTTCGTTGAGGTAAGTATAGTCGGCGTCGATCACTTCCAGCAGGCTGCGATTCTCGCGCAGCAATCCGTGGAAGAACTCCACCGTCTCGTCATACATCGCGTCGCGGAGCGAGATGGAGAACTCGGGAAACTTCTTGTTGTCCGGCTGCGTCACCGTCTTGAGCTCACGCACGCGCAGCCATTGGCCGGCAAAGTTCTCGGCGAAAGTCCGGGCCTTCGGATCGAGCAACATCCGGCGCACCTGCGCTTCAAGCACCGCGGGTTCCCCGAGCTTGTTCGCCGCGGCCTGAGCGAAGAGTTCGTCATCCGGCATCGAGGACCACAGGAAATAGGAGAGCCGGTTCGCGAGCTCGAAATCGCGCACGCGATGAATCACGGGCGAGCCGGCCGGCTGTCCCTCAGCCGATGTCGCCTTGCGTGACTTCCCCGCGACCGCCGCCTCCGATTCTTCCACGCGGAAAAGGAAGTGCGGCGAGACGAGCATGCTCTTGAGACCGAGCTTCACGGAATCCTCGAAGGATTCGCCCCGTTTCTGCGCGGCGTTGAAGACCGACTCCAATCGCTTCAGCTCGTCCTTCTCCACCGGACGCCGGTAAACGCGCGGCGCATGGCGCGCGAAAATCTTCCGCGCCGCTTCGCGCTTGGAAACGCCCTTCTCCGGCTGCGCGATGAAAATGACCTCGGGCTTCGCCGCGTTCACGACGTCGCCGGCGGCCGCGATGTAACGCTCCATGAGCACGGGCGGGATGAAGAGCGTCGCCGCGTTGTTGTCGAATCCGCCGCCGCCGCCGCCATCCGGCGGAAACTTGTCCGCCGGCCGCGTGTTGACGCCAAACAAGTCGCGCACCGTGTTGTTGTATTCGAGCCGACTCAGGCGATGGAGCACGTAGCGGCCGGGATCTTTGGGGAGCTTCGACTCATCCACGGCATCGAGCGCAGATTCGATCCACACCGCCAGACGATCCCGTTCTTCGGGCGTGGGCTGCGGCTTGTCTTCCGGTGGCATGTTGCGGTCGCGAACCTGCGCCAGCGTCGTCTCCCATGTCTTCGGGTCCGAGTGAACGGCTCCGGAACCGAGGAATCGCGAAAGATCCACGCCGCCTTTCTTGCGGTTGGCGCTGTGACATTTGGTGCAGTAATTCTCCAGGAGCGGCCGAATCTCCTTCTGAAAATCAGCCCCGGATTCAGCCAGAGCCGGACGTTGAATCAGGTCGGGAAACAGCAGGACCGCCGACACGGCAAGCAGCAGCCACGACCAACGTGCAGAAGGACGACGGGCACAGCCGGTTTGGGCACAGTTTTCGGAGCGAGGACGCACACAGAAAAGGACTGGTTTTCAGCGAAGTACATTCACGGGAATCAGTTCAACCGCTGGCGGATGTCAGGGACATGTTGCCCAAATCAAAACAGGTGGCGCGGATTCTTGCCGTCTTCGTATGTGTCTGACCTGTTTCCTCAATACTTGCCGGTTGCAGTTTGGCCTGTGGTCTGCTGAGATAAGGGATAGTCGCCTTTTGGCGATCTGATTCGAATCGACGTGATCTCGGCCCGGCACATCCAGCACCATTTCGCACGAGAATGCCTCCTGTTCAACAGGGGGCATGGTGTCCCATGTTCAGGCAAATTTCCGGCCTGCCCGCCAAACTTCTTTACGGTTCAGAAAGCTTCTTTCCGATAAATCATCCAGTCGTATCCTGTGAGAATCTTGTTTTTGTTTCTCTTGATCTCATTGCCGCCCGCCAGTCGC
>JBDHQG010000062.1:0-11758 GCA_039806925.1 Limisphaerales bacterium | reverse complement strand
GTCCGAAATGCTGCGCTCGATCTTCTGGCGCTCGCGATTGCGGGAGTCCAACGCCTGCGCGATGGGCTCCGCCTCCGCGAGATCGCGGGCGAGCAGCAGGCGCAGGGATTCCTCCGCGGTTTCGAGACGTCCGGCGGCGTTCAAGCGCGGCGCGAGCTGGAAGCCGACTTCGTAGCCGCCGACTTCGCCTTCGATGCCCGCAACTTTCTTCAACGCGACGAGGCCAGGCCGTTGCGTCGTGCTCAATCGCTCAATGCCGGCGCTGACGAGGATGCGGTTCTCGCCGGTGAGCGGAACAAGATCGGCAATGGTGCCGAGGGCGACGAGATCGAGGCAGGGACGAAGATCGAACGTGTCCGCTCCCGGGAGGCCCGCCGACCGACCGTGTTTCAGAATGGCGTGCGCGAGCTTGAAGGCGAGCCCCACAGAGCAGAGCTCGGTGAAGGCAGGACAGGCATCTTGCCGTGTTCCACAACCTGTCGGTTTGTCGTCATTCGGGTCAGGCTGGAAGCCTGGCCTACCATGAAGCTGCGGATTGACCAGGGCGCACGCCGCCGGCGGCGGGCTGGAGACTTGATGATGATCGAGGACGATGACATCCACGCCGCGTTCGTTGAGCCAGCGGATGGTGTCCACCGCCGTCGATCCGCAATCGACCGCGAGCAGCAGTTTCGCCGGGAACTTTGCGAGACAGTTTTCCACGCCGGACTGGCTGAGGCCGTAGCCTTCCTCCATCCGGTGCGGCAGATAACTTTCGACCTTCCAGCCGAGCGTGCGCAGGAACTCGACGAGCAGCGTGGTGGAGGTGACGCCGTCCACATCGTAGTCGCCAAAGACGACGACGAGTTCATCGCGCTCGCGCGAGGCGCAGAGGCGTTCCACGGCGGCGCGCATGTTCGGGATGAGAAACGGATCGGCGAGGCTCTTGAGACGGGGTTCGAGAAACCGGGTGATCGGCTCCGGTTCGCTGAAGCCGCGGTTGAGCAGGCATTGCGCGAGCAGCGGCGAGATCTTCAACTCGCGGGCGAGAAAGCGCGCGTGCGCCGGCTGGGATGGGGCGATGCTCCAGCGGTATTTCATCAGGCCAGCCAGCCACGAATCAGCTCGATGGATTTTTTCACGGCTTCGTAGATCACAAAAATGTTGAGCGCGAGATAGACGATGGTGCCGAGCGACAGCAGGTAGGCAAACCAAATCATGACGCCGTCCTCCTCCATCATGCTCGCCGCAAGCAGAATGATGCAGTAGCACGGGAGCGTGTTGGTCAATGGCGGCAGCGGCGGAAACGGCAGCGCCAGCAGCAGGCCCATCAAGGTCATCAGCAGGGCGTTGAACGAGCGCGCGGGCCGCGTGGTCATCCACGGCGTGCGGCGCGGGCGGGCGAACTTCTCGACGAGGCGGACGATCCTCACGCTGCCCGCGAGCAGCTTGCGCTGGAAGTCGGGCGTCAACCGGCGGTCGCCCATGAACTTTGGCAGCCTGGGCTGGACGCCAAAGGCGAGCTTGAAGCTCAGCAGCGCCACGGACAATCCGAGCAGGGTGCTGACGCCGGGGATGGCCAGCGGGATGATGAACGGGAGCGCGAGCAGGATGACGACGAGGTGGAATCCGCGGCCTTCGGTCTTTGCAAGAAGGTGGTTCAGCGAAACCCCGTCCGACGAGGAGTTGTCCTCCAGCAGCTGCGCCAGCTTTTCGGAGAGACGCTCGCGCATGTGCCTGGAGAAGGCTCAGCCGGCCTTCGATGTCCGCGCCTCCCGCCAGCTCGCGAAGAGCGACGCGGCGATGGAAGCGAAGATGATGGCGCCGACGATCGACAACGAGGCGACGTTCGAGAAGTCGTGCTGGAACCACTTCGGCTCCTTGCCGTGCGAATCGATCAGCATCTTGACGCCGATGAAAATCAGCACGACCGACAGGCCGATCTTCAGGTAGCGGAAGTAGCTGATGGCCCCGGCCAGCACGAAATAGAGCGAGCGCAGGCCGAGGATCGCAAAGACGTTCGAGGTGAAAATGATGAAGCCGTTGCTGGTCACGCCAAAGATGGCGGGGATCGAGTCGATGGCGAAGATGAGGTCCGTGGTTTCCACCATCAGGAGGACGAGCGCCAGCGGCGTCAGCGCGCGGCGCCCGTTGATGCGGGTGAGGAATTTCTGCCCGTCGAACGAGGAGGAAACCGGGTAAAGCTTCCGCGCCAGGCGGATGGCGATGTTCTTTTCGGGATGCACCTCCTCGTCGCCGGCGAAGATCATTTTGACGCCGGAAAAAATCAGGAAGGCGCCCAGGGCGTACAGGACCCAGCTGAATTGCTGCACCACGGCGACGCCCAGGCCGATCATCGCCCCGCGCATCACCAGCGCGCCGAGAATGCCCCAGAACAACACGCGATGCTGGAACTCGGAGGGAACCCGGAAGTAACCGAAGATGAGGGCGATGACGAAGACATTGTCCATCGAGAGCGACAGCTCGATGATGTAGCCGGTGATGAAAAGGACGGTGTCCTCCTTGGCCCAGGTGGACACCATCGCGGGCGCGGCAAAGAACGCGAAGAGCATGGCGCAGGTGAACCAGATCGCGGTCCAGGTGAGCGCTTCCTTGAATTTAACGACGTGGGCGTGCCGGTGAAACACGCCCAGGTCGAGTGCGAGAAAGAAGAGGATGGCTACGATGAAGATCGCCCAGGGCGCTGACGAGATCTCAGCGACGGCAATCATCAAGCATTGGCCCGCGCCGGGGCGACGGTGCTGTCCACGGCCACCTGCGAGCCGGACATTTGCGGGCGCTGCCCCTTGTGCCACCACAGGACCAGGGCGCTGGCGATGTAGATGCTGGAGTAGGTGCCCGTGATGATGCCGACGAGGAACGCGAACGCGAAATCATTGATCGCCCCGCCGCCGAAAAGGAACAGGGACATGGTGGCCAGCAACACGGTTCCCGACGTGATCAGCGTCCGGCTCAAGGTCTGGTTCAACGCCTGGTTGATCAAATCGCGGAAGGAGCCCCGGACACCGAGGCGCAAGTCCTCGCGGATACGGTCAAAGATCACGATGGTGTCGTTGATGGAGAAGCCAATGATCGTGAGAATTGCCGCAACGGTCGTCGCATTGAACTCGCGGCCCGAGACGCAGTAACAGCCAATCGTCATCAAGACGTCGTGAAGCACCGCCAGCACGGCGCCGACGGCGAAGGAAAACTCATACCGCACGGCGACATATACGAGGATGCCAAGCAGGGAGAGCAGTCCGGCAATCAAGGCCGTCTGCTGGATTTCCTTGCCCATGGTGGGGCCAACCTTGTCGATCGCGGCCTTCTCGAACTTGGCGGTCGGAAACGTGCCCGTCAGGGTTGTGACGACTTTTTCGCCGGAATTGTAGGCCGAGGCGATCCGCAGCATCTCCTTTCCGCTGATAAGATCCTGCTGGTATTGGATGAGGGGATCCACAATTTGCGCCTTCGTCAACGCCTCGCGGATCTTGTCCGTCTCGACTTTTTGCGCGAAGCGCAGGGTCACGTTGTCACCCCCCATGAAATCGATGCCGAACATTTTTTCGCCGCGTACAAACACCCCGTAGCCGACGCCGACGATGATCACCGCCCAGGAGAACACGAACGCCGGCTTGGCCAGCTTCATGAAATCCAGCTTCGCCGCCGTGATGATGTGCAGCATCTTGATGGATGTGATCCATCCGCGATGGATCATGAAGTCAAAAATCAACCGCGTCACGACGAGGGCGGTAAACAAGCTCGCCGCCACGCCGATTGTCAGGGCCACACCAAACCCCTTGATGGAGCCGGTGCCCAGATAGATCAGGATGATGGAGGAAATCAAGGTCGTGACGTGCGAGTCGAAAATGGTGCCAAACGCCCGGTCATACCCGGCGGCCAGCGCGCCTTTCAATGACTTGCCCTTTGCCGATTCCTCACGGATTCGCTCGAAGATGAGGACGTTGGCGTCCACCGCCATGCCGACCGTCAGCACGATGCCCGCGATGCCGGGCAGGGTGAGGGTCGTTCCAATGGAGCACATGATCGCCAGCAGGATGACAATGTTTGTGATCAGCGCGACGTTGGCAACGGCGCCCGCCAGCATGTAGTAGATGAGCATGAATCCGGCAACCGCCGCCGTGCCCCAGATCGCCGAGTTGACGCCGCTGCGAATCGTGTCCGCGCCGAGCGAGGGCTCGACGGTGCGCTCTTCAATAATCTTCACCGGCGCCTCAAGCGGGTTTTCCAACACGTTGGCCAGCTCGAACGCCTCGCGGATGTCAAAGCTGCCGGTGATGACGCCCCGTCCGCCTTCAATCGGGCTGTTGATGCGGGGAGCGGAATACAATTCACCGTCGAGAACGATGGCCAGCTGGTAATGCCTGTTCCCCTTCGGCGCGTATTCGCGGGTGATCTCGGCAAAGAGCTTCGCGCCGTCCGAATTCATCTCGAACTGAATCTCGGGCTCGTTGTTCATCGGGTTGCGGGCCACCATCGCGCGCGTCAGGTAGGCGCCGGTGAGGCCGCGCTCGGCGCCCTTCTTGACGAGGTAGGCCACAACCTGCTTGCTGCCGTCCCGGCCTTTGACCTCTTCCCGCAGCACTTCATATCCGGGCTCGATGATGCCCTGGGAAAGAAGCTGGTCGCTCTCTGGATGAACCATGCGGAATTCGAGGAAGGCGGCCTTCTCGACCGTCTTGCGGGCGGATTCCATGTCCGACTGGGACAGACCCGGGAGCTGAATCAGAATGCGATCATCGCCGGCGGGCTGGAGCAACGGTTCGGCAACGCCCAGCTTGTCCACGCGCTTGCGAAGGACTTCGACCGCGTTTTCGAGGACCACCTTCTTTTCCGAGTTGGTGGAGAGCTTCGAGGTTTCAAGGCCGACGAGGAAGGAGGTGCCGCCCTGAAGATCGAGGCCGAGCTTGATCTTGCCCGCGGCTTCCTTTTGCAACCGGTTCAGCACCGCGGCGGACGGGTTCTTCTCACCCTTGACGCTGATGCGATGGGAGAAATAGGGAACGATGTCATTCGTGCCCACGGCTTCCTTGAGATTCCCGAACGTGCGGCCGGGCAGATCCTTTTGGAGCTGATGAGCGCGGGCGACGATGTTGGAAAACGCGGCGTCCTTGTTCCGGGCCTTGGCCTCGAAGTCAGCGAGAATGTCCCGTCCGGTCGGCGGCGTCAGCTCGACGGCGGACCAAGCGACCACGAAAACGATGATCAGTAACTGCCAGAGATGCTTTTGATTCATGGATTGTACCTGTGGAACAGTGGGAAATGAGAAAGTTGGGTTGTCGTGGCTGGGTTGCGGCGGAGCTCAGGAGGGGGATTGACCGGGCTCGCTTTCGCGCTCCGTGATCTCGGAAACGGCTGACTTGAGCACTTCAAGCTTCGTGTCCGCCGAACGGATGCTGACACTGCGCTCCTTCACGGTAACCACAATGCCAATGATTCCGCCGCTGGTGGTCACCTTGTCGCCCGCCTTGATGCCTTTCATCAGGGCATCATGGGTTTTCTGGCGCTTCTGCTGCGGACGGAGAATCGCGAAATAAAACGCGAACAGAAGAAGGAACATCGGAAACAGGTTCACGTACCAGGGCGCCGCAGGCTGGCCGTTGCCGGCCGGCTGGCCCATGGCGATGATGCCGAGAAACGCGTTCGCTGGGTTCCAAATCATAGTGCTTGGTTCAATTGAGCCGCTCAATCTAGGCAGGAAGGAGTTTTTGGCAAGCCTAACCTTGGCATCCGGGCGGGCCGCAGGAAAGCCGCCGGGGATCTACTGACGGCGCGGAACAGACGCAAAAAGCGTTGAAGGTTTTGGGGCCTTCAACGCCTCCGGCAAAACCGATCCAGCCGGGCTCAGAGCCGCTCGGCGATGAACTTCTCCAGCTTCATGGCGTCCGCGTGGAAAAGCCGGATGCCCTCGGCGGTCTTCTCCGTCGCCATCGCATCCTCATTGAACAGCCAGCGATACTTCTTCTCGTCCAGCTCCAGCTTCGCCATGTCAATGGCCGCCGCGGACTCCGGCTGCAGCTTGCGCGCCAGCGGCGCGGTGCTCTTCTGCAACTCGCCCAGCAACGCCGGGCTGATGGTGAGGAGGTCGCAACCCGCCAGCTCCTGGATCTCCCCGATGTTCCGGAAACTGGCGCCCATCACCTCGGTCGAATGACCGAACTTCTTGTAATAATTGTAGATGGCCCGGACCGAAAGCACGCCGGGGTCCTCCGTGGCCGCGAAGTCTTTTCCGGTGCTCTTCTTGTACCAGTCGAGGATGCGCCCCACAAACGGCGAGATGAGCTTCGCGTTCACCTGCGCGCAGGCGACCGCCTGGGCGAGCGAGAAAAGAAGGGTCATGTTGCAGTTCGTTCCCTCCTTCTGGAGCACCCCGGCCGCGCGGGTTCCCTCCCAGGTTGTCGCGATCTTGATGAGGATGCGTTCCCGCGCGACGCCGTTCTTCTCGTAGAGCGAGATGAACTTGCGGCCCTTTTCGACCAGCGCCGCGGCGTCGAATGAAAGATTCGCGTCCGTCTCGGTCGAAACCCGGCCCGGAACGATTTTCAAGATTTCGATTCCGAACAGCACGAGCAGATGATCGACAATGTGGCTGGCCAGCATCGGGCGCGGAACATTCGCGTTACGATTGTCCGCCACCGCCTTCTCGACGAGGTGCTTGTACTCCGGCATCAAGGCCGCCTTCAAAATGAGCGACGGATTGGTCGTCGCGTCGAGCGGCGCGTACTGCTTGAGCGTGGCGAAATCGCCCGTATCGGCCACGACTTTGGTGAACTGCTTGAGCTGTTCGAGCTGGCTGGCTGGTTGCATAGGCAAAGACGAATTGAGTCGGCAACAAATCTACCCTGGCTCCGCCTGTCGATGGAGCCCTCCCCGACAACACCGCACCCACGCGGTTCTGGCAACGGGAAATTTGTCCATTCATACCAACTCCACATGAACTCTGGAGAAACGATGCAGCTTTTCCCAGCGTTGAAACGCCGGGCTATTTTCACGGAGTCCCTTCGGGACAATTCATGGGGCACTCCCGCTTCCAAATTCCCGAAAGGGATTCCGGCTCAAGCCGCCTCCGCCACCAGCCGGTGGATCGAAGTCAGAAGTTTCTCCGCCGTATATGGCTTCATCAGAAATGAAATCTGCTCCAGGCCCGTCGCGTTGCGCACCTTTTCGCCATCCAGCAACCCGCTGGTGGCGATGATGCGCACGTTGGGATCGATGCGTTTCAACACGCGGATGGTGGCGGGGCCGTCCATGTGCGGCATCAACATGTCCGTCAACACGCCGCGAATCTCATCGCGATGCGCCGTGAAGGCGGCAACCGCCTCCGCGCCGTCGCGCGCGGTAATCACCTTGTAGCCGAACGTTTCCAGCGTTTCCTTCGTCATCGTCAGCACGGACGCCTCGTCGTCAACGGCCAGGATCGTCTCGCCGTTGCCCGGGGGAATTTCGCCGGCAGTGCTTTCGGCGGGCTGCGCCTGCACCCCCTCCTGCGCCGGTAGAAAGACCTGGAAGGTGGTTCCCCTCCCCTGCTCCGTCTGCACCTGCACAAATCCGCCGTGACTCTTCACAATGCCGAGAACCGTCGAGAGTCCCAGGCCGGTTCCCTTCCCCTGCTCTTTGGTGGTGAAGAACGGCTCGAAAATCTTGTCGAGCACCTCGGGGGCAATGCCCGTGCCCGTGTCCGCCACCCGAATCAGCACAAAAAAACCGGGCAGAATCATCGCGCCCTGATGCTGAATGTCGCTCTCAAGCACGTAATTCTCCGCGCCAATCGTCAGCGTTCCGCCGTTGGGCATCGCGTCACGCGCGTTCACGGCAAGATTGACGAGCACCTGATGCAGCTGCGTCGCATCTCCATTCACGACCCAGAGCGAGTCGGGAATCTGGCATTGAAACTGAATCGTCTTCGGGAACGTCTCCCCCACCATCTTCGCCACGTCGCGCAGCAGATGGCGCGTCTGCAACTGGACGCGCTCCCCCTCGACGCCGCGCGCAAACGTCAACACCTGCTTCACCATCTCCGCCCCCCGTTTCGCGCTGGTTTCGAGAATCGAGAGCATCCGCCGGCCCTGGGAGTCGGAGATCTTCTCCTTCAACACGTCCACCGACATCATGATCGGCGACAGCACGTTGTTCAGATCGTGCGCGATGCCGCCCGCCAGCGTGCCGATGCTCTCCATGCGCTGCGTGCGGAGGAATTGCGCCTCGATCTTCTTCCGTTCGCTGACATCCGTGTTCACCACGAGAATGCCGCGCGCCTTCCCCGCGTCATCCGTCAGCAACGTCCACCGGCTGTCAGCCGTCACCACCTCGTTGCCGCGCCGAATCCGGCAATCAGGATCCTGCCACTCGCCGTGCTGCATCGTGCAGGCCCTGGCGCGCTCGAAATACGTCGGCTCGTCGAACACCAGCTGGTTCACCGCCGGCGGGCAGGGGCCCGGCCCCTCCCATCCGTGCAACCGCTCCGCCGACTTGTTCCAATACGTGCAGCGGTTGTTCAGATCAATCATCACGATCGCGTCGCGCGACCGGTCCAGCAGCGCCGCCTGTTCCACCACCTTCTCCCCGGTCTGCTTGCGGACGATGCCCTGCGCCACGGTGTCGGCAATGCACCCCATCAGCTCCACCGCGTCCGCCGGCAGCTTGTGGCGGGAGAACATGGCCATGACGCCGATCAGCCGCCCCTCGACGAACAGCGGAAACCCGATGAAAGCCGCCATCTTCTCGCGCGTGACCCAGTCCTTGTCGATGATGTCAGGATCAGCGCCGAGATTCTCGCTCACCGCGGGCATGCGTTCCTTCGCGATCTTTCCGACCTTCAACGTGCCCACCGGAATGCGGCCGTGTTGACCGTCGAGATGCGTGTAAATCCCCGCGCTCGCCTGAAGCTCCAGCATGTCGTGATCAGGGCTCAACGTCCACACGCGGGCGTAGGCGCCATCCAAATGCCTCACCACGCATTGCATCGCGCAGTGCAGGAAGTCGCGCAAGCTGTCGCCATTCGTCAGGCCGAAGGCCACGTCCGCCCGCAGCGCCGATTGGCGGGACTGCCGGGTGCGAAGCGCGTCAGATTCGACGCGATCCGTCACATCCCGAAAGACCACCACCGACCCGATGAGATTCGTCCCCTCATGCACCGGCGTGCTCGTGTATTCCACCGGGAATGGCTCGCCATCGCGGGCCTTGAACTCATCCGCGTCGCCGATCGAAACCGTTCCATCAATAAACGCCGCGCCGGTAAACAATTCATCCTGGACCGCCGCCGTCCGCTGCAGCCGCAGCTGATGCAGGATGGTGCTCACCGGTTTGCCGATCAGCCCGGCCACGGGCCAGCCCGTGAGCCGCGCCGCGGCGTTGTTCACGAACGTGATCGCCCCCTGCACATCGATGCCCACGATGCCGTCGCCCGCGGCGTTCAACAGCAGCTCGCTCCGCTTCCCGATCTTCGCCACCTCATCCTCCGCCCGGCGCCGCGCCGTGATGTCCGAGCCGATTCCCACATGCCCCGTCAATTGCTGCTGCCGGTCGAAGAGCGGGGTCATGTTCACCGACATCCAGTATCGATGGCCCTTGCGCTGCGAACAAAGCATCTCGACGACAAACGGCTTCTGGCTCCCCATGCCTTCGCGGAACTTCTGGGTGACGTTCAAGTTCTGAAGCGTCCCGAGAAACAGGCTGGCCGGAGACTTGCCGCGCGCATCCGCCAAGGCGTGCCCGGTCACCTTGACAAACCCTTCATTGACCCAGTGGATCGAACCCTCGGCGTCGGTAAAAAAAACGGCGTGATCCGTGCGACACGCCACCTGCGCCAGAAGCGACAATTCCCCCGCGCGACAATCAACATCCCGAAGCCGGTGAAGAAGAAATCCCCCGACAACCAGGAACAACAAAAACACCAGGGACATCGCGCCCGCCGTGACGGTCAGCGCCAGGTTTTGACGCACCTCGAAGGTGCCGCCGATGACGCCTGCGGAATGTTCCGACACGAGAAAGAATGCCGCACAGGCGACGGAGATCGTTGCGACCAGCACGGCCAGCGCGCCGATCACGCGGGCACGCTTCACCGTTCCACCGTTCCTGATTTCAGTTTCCATGAAGAACTTGGTGCTTGGAGCATCCAGGAACGGATCTCCAATTCACCTGTACTTCGGGATAAATGAACCTGACTTGAACGGAAATTAATGAACGCTGGCCCCGGCGAAAAAAACTCTCCTTCAAAAAGAAAACCAAACTCTGCCCTCGTTCTCCTCCGGCAGAAAACAAAGGCGATCCCTCCGCCAAACCACCCCGGAATGCCGTCAGTCCCTCACCCAGCGGTGCTGAGACCTTTGCGAGCCTTCGCTTCCGCCTCGGCAGTCTCGCGTTCAGCCGCCCGGATGTAACGATTGACAAAAACCAGGTAAATGCCCGGAAGCGCAAACCCGACAATCACGATCAAGATTTCAGTGATTCCAATCATAGAATTTGTTCCAATGCCACCTCGCGAAACGCAACGGCGCGCCTCACCTTCAACACACGCCAACCTCGCCACCGCGCCGGGGTTCGGGCTCCTCGTCCATTGCCCGGAAACCAACCTTTCTTGCCCACGCCAACTGCGCGAAGCAGGGAGAACTCCGACCGAAGTTCACGCAACGACAGCGCGGCAAGTTCTCCTTCTCCGCCCGTCCGTCCGCCCGCATACTTGCGGCCATGTCGCAGACCGAAGAAATGATCATGACCGGCCCGTCATCCATTCACGGCACAGGCATGTTCGCCACGCGCGCGTTTTGCGCCGGCGAGCGTGTGATCGAGTATCTCGGCGAACGCATCGACAAGGAGGAATCCCTGCGCCGTTGCGAGAACGGCAACCAGTTCATCTTTTACCTCGATGAACAATGGAACCTCGACGGCGGCGTGGAATGGAATCCCGCGCGTTTCCTCAATCACAGTTGCGCGCCGAATTGCGACGCCGAGTGGATCGACGGCCACATCTGGATGGTGGCCCGGCGCGCCATCGCCGCGGGCGAGGAACTGACCTTCAACTACGGCTACGACCTTGCGGAATTTCGCGAGCACCCCTGCCGCTGCGGTTCCGCCGACTGCGCGGGCTACATCGTCGCGGAGGAGCTTTTTGACAACGTTCGCGGCCGCTGAAAAGCGGCCGTCAGCTCCCGGCCAGGCGCGTCCCCGATCACGGGGCAAACACGCGTTCCGCTGATTCCACATCCAATGCAATCTGCGCCTTCAAGGCGTCAAGCGATGGAAACTTTCGCTCCTCGCGCAACCGTTCCACAAACGTCAGCTCCATCTCGCTGCCATAAATCTCTTCGTGGAACCCGAGCAGATGCGTCTCCACGCGCAGCTCCGGCGCCGGCGAAGAAACCGTGGGCCGCAGCCCGATGTTCAACACCGCGCGAAACCAACGTTCCCCCACCCGCGCGCGCGCCGCGTAAACGCCGTTTGGCGGCACCACCATCCCGCGCACGTCGAGGTTCGCCGTGGGGAAACCCAGCTGGCGCCCGAGCTGATCGCCCTTCACCACCGTCGCCGCGAGCGAATAACAACGCCCGAGCATCTGGCTCGCGCCGTACAAATTCCCCGAGCGGATCGCCTCGCGAATGCGCGTGCTGCTCACCACCTCGCCATCCAGCGCCACCGCCGAAAGGCCATGCACCGCGAAACCCAGCTCGCCCCCCAGCGCCTTCAACAACGCCACGGTGCCGCTGCGCTTGCAGCCGAAGGTGAAGTCGCTGCCCACGCAGACGCTGTTGAGCCTGCCGAA
>JBDHQG010000704.1:0-2661 GCA_039806925.1 Limisphaerales bacterium | reverse complement strand
GAATCCTCGCCGCTCAACACCTCCAACAAGCGGCTGTAGATCCGTTCCTTCAGCTTCGCCGGCAGCTGATCGAATGCATCCGAGTAAATCAGGTAGCTGCACGGATACTTGAACAGCCGCGTTTGCAGGTCGAATTCCCGGAGCGAGCGCCCCTTCCCGTCGCGCGGGCCGAGCTTGGCGAACTCCTCGGCATACTTCGTATCGCCACGGATGGGCGAGGCGAAGGGCGCCTCCTCCACAAACAACAGGTAACGCACGAATGCCTCGATGATGTTCTTCAGGTAACGCGTGTGGCCATACTGCTGCAGCGCGATGGTGGCTTCGTAATTCAGCCGAGTGAGGAAATTGTGGAGGTGCGACTGGTGCTCCATCACCATCAGGGCGACGATGTCGCTGCTGCCGGCCGGTGATTCCGAAACATCAAAAAACTTTTTCAGATCGGTCTGGGGGCCGAGATATCCGGGCTCCTTTTCCTGCCGGGCGAACGCCGCCTTCCCAAAGAGATTGCCGCGATGAAGCTGCCTGCCCGAATCGCCCGTCACAAACCATCCGCCCCAGCGCTCTTCGATGGGGGTGCGGTGGTTCACCAGCGAGACTCCGGTCGCCATGTCCACCACGCCGTTCTCGTCCGTGGCGAACGAGCGCACCAAATGCCCGGGCACACCCATCGTCTTGGCCGAGGCGTGACATTCCAGGCATTGATCCGTGCGGACGAAGCGCGGCTTGTCGGTTTTGGTTTGTTCCAACGTGTAGAAGACGCCGCCAAGCTTTGGGTCCACGGAGCTGATCTCCAGCAGGGATGATCCCTGCACGAACCCGATATAAACATCGTCGTTGAAGAAAACGGAGCGCGGCGTGCGCGGGGCGATCCGCTCGCGTTGAAACGAAGTTTTCGAGAACACGAGCATCTGGGAGTTCGTCGATACTCCGAGCGTCTTCAACAAGTCCGGCAGGTAGCCGAACTTTCCGCCAAAATTCAATTTTACCTCGCCCCGGTCAATTCGTCCCTGCAGCTGTGCGATGGGGCCGGTCTCCTTCTGCTTGCTGTAGTTGATCGTCTCCTCGTCGAACGGCATCAAGTGCGTGGCACCCTGAAAGTCATCCGCGATGGCCGCCAGAACGCCGGCCAAAAACGCGCCCAAGGCCAGCGTCCGGCTCACCCGGACGGCGGTCATGCGGAAAATCGAGTGACTAATAACATTCATACGCGGCTTTGAATTTCGCATCGTGACGGGTGGCCCTGCAAGAGGCCACCCGGATTTTGCGCAAACGTAGCTGTTTGCGCATGTGCATGACTTTGACGTAAATCAAAGATTGCGGCTTCGGTGGAAAGCGCCGGATGTTGACGGGCATCAAGGCTGCCGCAGCCGGGCCGCCCGATTCTTTTCTCATGATTGAACGATCTCTCATCGAGCTTTCGCAGGAAACCATCCTCTCGCTCGCGCAGGAAACCCGTTACGCCCCCAACGGCATCGTCAGCCGCGTGCTCTTGAGTTCCCCCAACACCCGCGTGGTGCTGTTCGGCTTCTCCGAAGGACAGGAGCTCAGCGAACACACCTCCACTTCGCAGGCGCTGATTCAGGTGCTGTCCGGACAATGCGAGTTTAGCCTCGCCGGGATCCCGCGAACGCTCAAGGCGGGAGACCTGCTCTACATGCCGCCGAATCTTCCACACGCCGTGAAGGCGGCCGGGCAGTTCTCCATGCTGCTCACGCTGATCAAGCCGGTGGAAACACCGCCGAAGTTGACCGCCATCAAAGCTCCGGCCCTCGCGACTCCCTAATTTCTCCCCGGTATGAACGCCAGCACGGTGACTCTCGATGTCCGCCAGGAAATTCGCGCGGGGATTGAACCGTTCACGAAGATTATGAAGGCCGTGGCGGGCTTGCAACCCGGCCAGGAGCTCCGGCTTCTGGCGCCCTTCAAGCCGCTCCCGCTCTACGGCGTGCTGGCGCAAAAAGGATTCTCGCACCGGGAACAGCCAATCGGCGGCGATGAATGGGAGGTCATCTTTTTTCCGACACCGACACCTTCGCCGGCCGGATCGGCTCCCGTCTCCCGTGACGGGTCCGCCGCCGCCGCGCCGGAGCCGGTGATCGTCGACGCGCGCGGACTCGAGCCGCCGCAACCGCTCGTGACCATTCTCGAGGCGCTCGTCAATCTGCCCGCCCACACGGCGATGCGCGCCCGCACGGATCGCCGTCCGTTGCATCTCTACAGCCATCTTGCCGAACGTGGATTCGTCGGAGAAAGCGAGGAACAACCCGATGGAAGCTTCATCACTCACATTCGACGCGCGTGATTCAGCGCCCGTGATCGAAAAGCCGGCAACGCCGTCCGGGCGCAACTGCCACCTTCCGATCAAGAAGGCATCGATCGCCGACGCGCACGCGCCATCCGTGGCGATCCCGCTTCGCTTCGTGGTGACCGGCATCGCCTCGCTGCTCGTCGCGATGGCGTGGATCGCCTTCCGGCCGGCGCTGCTCGCCACGTATCACTACAACCAGCACGTCATCGCCGTGACGCACCTCGACGTCCTCGGCTGGCTCTGCTCGGTGATCATGGGCGCGGTCTACCAGCTCGTTCCCGTGGCGCTCGAAACGAAGCTTCACAGCGAGAAGCTCGCGCGCTGGCATTTCGCGCTGCACACCGTCGGCTTCG
>JBDHQG010000703.1:0-2663 GCA_039806925.1 Limisphaerales bacterium | reverse complement strand
ATGTTGCCGAGGAGTTTGAGGCGATCCGCGGCGACGTTGACGCCGTTGGTGGACGTGGTGGAGCCGGAGACTCCGAGGATGTTGTAGCGGTTGATCGAGCTGAGGTTCGTCATCGGCTGTTCGCCGCGCAGGCTTTGCGGGAGGTTGCTCTGGAAGGAGACGCCGGAGAGCGGGTGGCCCTGGTTCCAGCCGGACTCGACGATGGCGCGATAGAACATGCCGTCGCCGATGGTCCGGCTGGATGCCGTGCCGTCGCCTCCCTTCTCCCAGTATTTCTCCGAGTCGAAGTGCGAGCGCGACTGGCTGCGGTAGGCGACGCGGTGAATCAGCGCGAGCCGGCCGGTGTTGAAGAGCGGCGCGAGGTTGTAGAGGTTCGGGTTCAACGCGGCGAAGCCGTTGCCGGCGCGGATGGCGTAGGGCTGGAGCATTCCCGGGCTGTCGCACTGGCCGGTGGCCGCGTCGTAGAACGCGGCGGGATCCTTCGGCAGCCCGATCTGCGCGCGGTTCGCGGCGTAGCTGGGATCCTGGATCGGGATGAGGTTGTTGAGACCGTCGTTGCCTCCACGCAGGAAGATGAAGAGCAGCTTCTTTCCGTTGATGCCGATGTTGCCCTCCGCGAGGGCGCGCTGCAGGAAGAAGGGGAGGTTGACCATCGAGGCGAGCGCGGTGGCGGTCGCGGTGCGGGCGCCGGCCTTGAGGAACGAACGGCGGGTAATGACGTTTGCCATAAGATGATTCGTGTTGAGGTGAGGGTTATTGTTCCTGAAAACGCGGAAGGCACAGGAGCAGGGCGACCATGCCGCGCACGCGTCCGTCGTGAGTGTCGAGGTTGAACGGCGACGGCGTGCGGCCGTCATCCGCGGTGTTGAGGAAGTGGATGGCGGCTTCGCGGTCGAGGCCAAGGTTGGCCGGGCCTTCGCCGGGGTAGAGCAGGCCGGTGAAGAAATCGACCAGGGCCCCCGGATCGTTCCAGCTCGCGGCCGGGAGTTTCAGGCGGATGAGCTTCACGGGATCGGATGTGTTGTTGCGCGTGCCGTCCGCGGTTTTCAGCGAGTAGCCGGTGGTCATCATCAGGTGCTGCGCGAAACGCCAGCGCTCGTCGAGGTTTGCCGTGCTCATCCAGATGCGGCCAAACTCGGAGTAGCCGTCGGGCTCGGCCTTGTTGAACAGGTTCATCCCGCCCATGCGGCTGAGCGGCGTGACAAGCCCGTAGCCGTCGGTGTCCGCCGTGACGCTGACGTAGCTGTTGGTGTCCGCGTCCTGAACTCGCAACGCGCGCACGGCGCTGACGGCCAATTCCAGCGGCGTCTTGATCTTCTGCTGCGCGGCGGCGTGTCCGCGGAAGAGCGCGGAGCTGAAGATGGCGCGCAGCACGGAACGGATGTTGCCCTTGCGACCGTCGGTCGCGGGAGTGTTCCAGGCGGTCATGCAGTCCTTGACGAGCTGCGCCTCGGGCGAAAGGCCGGGCGCGGTGTAGTCGTAAACGCCGAACTCAAAGTTCTCGTGAACGAAGGCGCGGCAGAGCTTCACGCTGAGGAACTCGGCGGTGAAGGGAAGATTCGCGAGATGCTCGGCGACGAGGTAGCCCTCCTTCATGCCGTTGGTGCCGGGATAAGCGCTGTTGGTGATGGTGAAGGAGTAGGGCTGGCCGGCGCCAAATTCCGCGCCGAACCGCGCGTCGATGACGGCGTTGGTGAAGAGGCGCTTGGTCGCGGTGTAGTTGTGCGCGTTGGTGGCGAAGTGGAGCACCCAGCGGCCGGGGTCGTTGGTCGGGTTGCTCAAGTTCGGCGCGAGCGGGTTGTTCTCGTTCTCGGGCGATTTTTTGCCGCCGCGCCAGCCGGTCCAGATTTTGGCGAGGTCCACGATGTCCTGCTGCACGTAGCCGTTGTCCGCGCCGAAGGTGTGGAGCTCCAGGATTTCGCGCGCGTAATTTTCGTTGGCGGCGGTGCGGGTGCTCAGGATGGTGTCGAGGTAGATGATCATGGCCGGGCTCTCGATGCTGATCTTGAGCAGGTCATGGAAGGTGCAGTCCGGGTTGAGCAGCGCGCGGCGGAACTTGTCGTGCTCGCGCCACTCGAGATCGAGCGCGAGGTTGTCGCGGACGATGCCGTTGGTGATGACGTTCCCGGTGTTGTTGTCGAACCAGTCGGAGATCTTGGCGTATTCGGTGGTGAAATGGTTCTCGAAGAATTGAACGAGGATCTCGTAAAGCTGGCGTTTGCTCTGGACGGCGCGGCGGATGTGATACGCGCGGAGATCGTTGAGGACGTTCACGGAGGCCGGGAGGCTCCCGATGTCCACCGGCACGGCGCCGTTGGTGAGCTTCGCGTAGAGCGGCGAGACGGCGAAGGGCGCGGCGGGCGGCGTGGGCCCGAGCGAGGGCAGGGGAATGGTCCGCGCGGTGGAGCTGCCGGAGAGCCGGACGGTGAGCGCATTCGAACCGAGGTTGGCGATCGGCAGGTACGAGAAGCTGAGCGTGAAGCGCTGGTTGGACGGATGGTTCGTCGGCGAATAGACCTGCTGGATGCTGGTGCCGCCGCCGGTGCCGGCGCCGGTGCCGATCAACAGGAGGCAGCTTTGCCCGCTCGCGGCCTGGCCGTTTGGCGTCGGGCTGTTGGTGACGACCGAGCGCGAGTAGAGGCTGCCCACCGTCCATGCGTTGG
>JBDHQG010000702.1:0-2667 GCA_039806925.1 Limisphaerales bacterium | reverse complement strand
CTCACCGAGATTGAGATGCTCGGCTACGACCTGCTGTTCCTCCCTGCGTTCCCACGACCCGTTCCCGAGGATGTCGTCATCGTGGAGTTGGACGACTACTCCTATCGCGAACTCAAGCAGATCGACATTCCCAGCTGGGATCGCAATCTTCACGCGCAACTCATCGACCGCCTCACCGCCGATCAAGCGCGTGTCGTCGTCTTCGACATCATCTTTCACGATCCCGGCAACGCTTCTGCCAATGCAAATCTGGCCCGGGCAATTCGCGAAAACGGCAGGGTGGTTCTGGCCGCGTCCTTGGAGACAGACACACGACCTCAGCTGCATCTGAAGCAGGCCGTTCTGCCGTTGGAGCAGTTCCTCGAAGCTCCCGCCGCCGGATGGGGCATTGCCGGCGTCGGCTCCAAAGGCACCTATGCGCGACAATTTTATCGCGGCGACGAGATTAACCCCAGCCTGCCGTGGGTCGCCGCAAAGGTAGCCGGGGCGCCCATCGCTCAGCCACCGCGCGCCCGGCCCCCGGACGCCTGGCTGAACTACTACGGCCCGGCACTTACTCTTCCTCGCGTCAGCTATTGCGAGGTCACCAACTTCCCCGCCGGTTACTTTCGCGGAAAATCAGTATTCGTCGGCGCCCGTCCGAAGACGCTGAAGGCGATGGAGGAGGCCGATACGTTTCCGACCCCGCATTTCCGGTGGAAGGACAATCTCTTCCCCGGCGTCGAGATCGGCGCCACCGCCTACTTGAATTTGCTCCATCAGGATTGGCTCCGGCAAATCCCGTACTTCATTCAATTCCTCACCGTCTGCCTGGCGGGCCTGATAGCCGGAGCATTGGTCGGAAATTTCCAGCCCAAGTTCGCGTGCGCCGCCGCAGTGGGATGTCTGGTCGCGGTGCTGTTCGGCGTCAGCTCGCTGGCCCGTTCTCATCTCTGGTTCGGCTGGCCGGTCATCGCCTTCGTGCAAATTCCCGCTGCGCTGGCGTGGTCCATTGGCGCGCGGGTCGTGCGGTTGAAGTTCGAGAAGGACGTCCTCGCCCGCACGCTTGAGGAAACGACCAAGCTCGTCGAGGCCACCAAGGCCACCGCGCAACAGCGCCCGGCCCAACTCATTCCCGATCATACCCTGCTCAAGCGCGTCGGGCGCGGCGCCTACGGCGAAGTCTGGCTCGCGCGCAATGCCATCGGCGCCTTTCACGCGGTGAAGATCACCCGTCGCGCCGGATTCCCGGGCGATGAACCTTACGAGCGCGAGTTCCGCGGCATCCAGAAGTTCATGCCCATCTCGCGCTCGCACGCCGGCTTCGTGAACATTCTCCATGTCGGACGCGACGACGAGCAGCGCCACTTCTACTGCATCATGGAAGCCGGCGATGACAAGACCACCGGACAGAAGATCGACCCGGAGAGCTACATTCCCAAAACGCTCGCCGGTGAACTGGAATGGCGCGGCAAGCTCAGCCCGGACGAGACGCTCCAGCTCGGCCTCGCGCTCGCCGCCGCGTTGGAACACCTCCACCAAAACCAGCTCATCCACCGCGACATCAAGCCGGGCAACATCATCTACGTGAACGCCGCGCCGAAGTTCGCGGACATCGGGCTCGTCACCGACATCCGCAGCGCGGGCAAGGACGTCTCCTTCCTCGGCACGGAGGGCTACATCGCTCCCGAAGGCCCGGGCTCGGCGTCAGCGGATGTCTATGCGCTTGGCAAAGTGCTCTACGAGGCGGCGATGGGACGCGACCGTCGCCTGTATCCCGAGGTGCCAACCGCGCTCTTCGAGGAGCCGGGCGAATCGGTCATCCGGCAGCTGAACGACGTGATCAATCGCGCCTGCGAAATGTCGCCGCACGATCGCTATCAAACCGCCGCCGCGCTCCACGCCGACCTGTTGAAGATTCAACAGTCGATGCGTTAAGCGCAACGGCTGTGGCAGGAGAGGCTTTCGGCCAGTCTGACGATATCCTCCCGGCCTGGCCATGCCCTTGAAGAAAAGCGAATGGCCGCTGGAGTTTGCCCAGCGGCCATTCCACGAAAAAGATGAAGGTTTCTGAAAATCAGTAGTGGGCGATGTAGATGTAGAGGGTGACGGTGTTGTCCACGGCGGCGGCGCTGTAGATGCAGCGGCCGGTGGAGTCGGCTCCCGTCCCGACATTGTCGTCGCCATCCAGGATTTTGTTCAGCGCGATGGCATCCGCGATCACAACTCCCGGAATGAAGGCGGAAACCACCATCTGACCGGTGGTGAAATCGGCGGTGGAGGAGGACCGGTCCAGATCGAAATTGACACCGCCAGCAGTGGCGGTCGGCGTGGTAATCGATCCGGAGCTCGTCGCGTTCTGGGAGCGGACGTGGATGCGACCGGTCAACGCGCTGGAGTCAAATGTCTGCGTGCCGAGTGAGACGGTGAAGAGCTTTTCGGTGAACCCACCGGTGACAAGATCGGCGTCGAAGCGACCGGTCGAGACCGCCGCGTTCGTCGAACCGGTGCCGTCTCGCGTGGGAAGGGTGCCGTTCTTGGCAATATAATCCGCGGTGGCGCTCTTGAGACTGCCCAGGGACAGGGCGGTGGCGCTGACCTTGCCGCGGGCGATGACGCTGACGACGCGAGGTGTCAGGACGGCGGCAAGGATGGCGATTACCGCCACCACGCCGATGATTTCGATGG
>JBDHQG010000701.1:0-2667 GCA_039806925.1 Limisphaerales bacterium | reverse complement strand
CTCCGGCGTGTTCGTCCGCACCAACGACACCAACTGGGCCGCGCGCACGAAGGGCCTGCGCAGCCGCTCCGTGCGTGTCCTCCGCGAAGATGATTCGGCGATTCTCTACGCCGGCACCGACTCCGGCGTTCACAAGAGCACGAACTGGGGTGTGAACTGGACGGCGATGAACAAGGGCTTGAAGACCACCAAGGTCCGCTCGCTCGTCATCGACCCCGCCAGCTCCGCGACGCTCTACGCCGGCACCACCAAGGGCCTCTTCAAGACGCTCAATGCCGGCACCAACTGGACCGAGCTCACCAACGGCATCGGCAAGCCGGCCATCAATTCCCTGCTCATCGATCCGGCCTCGTCGCTCGTGCTCTACGCCGGCACCACCAACGGCCTCTTCCGCAGCCACGACGCCGGCGCGTCATGGTCGCTCAGCAACTCGAACCTCACGGCCCGCGATGTCAGCACGTTGATCTTCGCGCCCGGCGGCACGGACACGATTTACGCCGGCACGCGCGGCACCAACTTCGCCGGCGGCACGAACGACGCCTTCCTCGTGAAGTTCGCGCCCGACGGCCTCGCGCTCGAATACGCGCTGACCTTCGGCGGCAATCGCAATGATGAAGGCTGGGATGTCGCCGTGGATGCCGACGGCAACGCCTACGTCACCGGCCAGACGGCTTCCCGCAATTTCTCCGTGCGCGGCCCGGCCGGCTCCTTCACCAACGCGAGCACGATTTATCAGACGAACCTCTCCGGAAAGATCGATGCGTTCCTCGTGAAGGTGAACGCCGACGGCAGCACCAACGAGCTGTCCTTCTACCACGGCGGAAAGAAGACCGACATCGGCCACGGCGTCGCGCTCGACGCCAGCGGCAACGCCTACATCGTCGGGCGCACGGAGTCATCGGGACTGCCCGCCACCAACTCGCTCGTGACGCTCGAAGGCGACCCCGCCAGGTTCGGCGGCAAGCGCGACGCCTTCGTGACCAAGTTTCTCACGGGCGCCCCGGCGTTGATGATGGAGCCGTTCCTCTCCGCCAGCGGCCCCGCCGGTCCCCCGCAAATCCGCGTGAGCTGGCCGGCGTCGGCCTTTGAGTTCCGCCTCGAAGCCCGCGATCCGGATGGCGGTGGCTGGTTCCCCGTCACGGAGCCGGTGACCAAGGCCGCGGGGCGCAGCCAGGTCATTCTGCCCGCGAGCTCCGGCACGCTGCTCTTCCGCCTGCGGATGTAGCCGCGTCCGCCGCGATCACTTCACTCCTTCGTTGAGGTAAATCTTCAGGTTCTTCGTCGCCCGGCCGGCGGCCACGATGTCGAGCTTCCCGTTCCCGTCGAGGTCCGCCAGGCACAGGTCCTCGCAAGCCATCGTGTTGTCGTCGATCATGGTCTGCCGCCACTTCGTTCCCTCCGCATCCAGCGGTGAGAAGAGCTTGATGCCGACCTTCGCCGTCGGACGATTCATCGCGCGCCAGCCCACGACAATTTGATCGCGCCCCAGCCCGGACAGATCGCCGCAGGCCAGCGCGTGCCCGTCGATCAGCGACTCATCGAGCAGCGTCCGGTTCCAAAGCTTCTTCGGCCCGGCGCCCGATGGCGGAGTATAAAGCACCAGGTTGTTCCCGTGCATCGGCTCGACCGTCACGACGAAGCGCCTTGTCCCGCCGAGCGTTCCCGCGCGAACTTCCCCCGCGCCGCCGCCTTCCGTGCCGGAGATCTGCGTCATCATTCGCGCGCCCGCGCCGAGGTCCATCAGGAACACGCCCTCCAGGCCGGCCACGAGCATTTCCTGCGCGGCGTCCGCGTCCCACTGCACCGGGTCGAAGTTGTGCGTCTTGTGCATCGATTCATCGAGCGTCTCCGCCTTCCACGCATCGCGGACATTCGCCGGCTTCGTGTAGCGAATCACCTTCACGCCCGCCCCTTCGCCCGTCGCCGGCTTGTTGCCGCGCCCGTGCAACGGCACCATCACGAGCTGGGCCGCGCCCTGCTCATTCTTCACCCAGCGCATCCGGTGAACCGTCGGCTCGTGCGGCAACACCACCGGATCCCACTTCTGTGTCCGGTCCGCCGGCGGAACGAGGTAAAACACCGCGCCGCTGTTCAGCGTGTCGCCGGGATTCCAGCCCGCGCCCACCGCGACCTCGCATTTGCCGTCGCCATCGATGTCCGCCGCGGCAATGCAGACGTGGTCGAGCGCCGTCAACTTCTCGGCCATCACATGTTTGATCCAGGACGGGTTCTCGTACCACACGATGAGATTTTTGTCGGCCAGCAGGATGTCCGGCTTCCGGTCGCCGTTCACATCAGCGACCGTCACGCCGTAGCCAATCTGCACCTGGGTGTCGATATCGACCGCCTTGAAGGTGGGAACCGGAATGTCCGCTGCAACAGCCGCCATCTGGATGGAAACGACAAGAGCAAGAATGATGGATTTCATAAGTGGGAACGTGATTCCCCTAATTAAGGAACCGAGCGGGCAAGTTTCAAACTCAAAAGCCGGTGAGAAACAGCAGGAGGCATCGGTGTTCATTGGTGGCGGATGAATTTGTTAAGAGCCTGTTTGAAAATGAGGTGACGGAGTGCGCCCGTCCTCGGGCGCAGAAGGGTGGGAAAGCCCGCGATCCCGGAATCATTCCATGCCGGCGGACCTTCGGACGTTTCTGCGCCCGGGGACGG
>JBDHQG010000700.1:0-2688 GCA_039806925.1 Limisphaerales bacterium | reverse complement strand
ACATCTACATGGAGAAGCCCGTCACCCCGACGCTTGCCGAGGCGGATGAGCTGATCGCGACCGCGCGGAAGGCCGGGCTGAAGTTCGCCGTCGCGCATCACCTGCGGCTCGCGCCGGGCATCGTTCACCTGAAGCGCCGGATGGACGAGGGCTTGATCGGCGACCTGCTGCAGATCCGTTCCTGGGGCAAGCAGGACGCGCGCGCCGGCGGCGAGGACATGATGGTGCTCGGCACGCATCTCTTCGATTTGATGCGCCTTTACGCCGGCGATCCGGTCTGGTGTACGGCGCAGATTCGACACGAGGGACGCGAGTTCACGAAGGCCGACGCGCGCCTCGTGAAGGAACAGATCGGCCCGGTCGGCGGCACGGAGATCGAGGCGCAGTTCGCCTTCGCCAGCGGCGCCTTCGGCACGTTCACCAGCCGCGAGAAGCTGCGCGAAACCCTCGCGAACTGGGGCATGGAATTGATCGGCACCAAGGGCACGGTGAGCCTGTTGATGGACGTGTTCCCCCACGCCTTCCTGCACGAACCCGCGAAGTGGAATGCGGGCGGAGCCACGGCCCGCCGGGCGCCGCTGAAGGATGATCCATCGCTGAACCTCACGGCGGAACAGCGCGGCCAGGGGCAGTCGAATCGACGTGTCGTGGATGACTGGCTGGAGGCGATCCGCACAAACCGCGAGCCGGTTTGCAGCGGTGAGAATGCGATGCGCGCGCTGGAAATGGTGATGGCTGTTTACCACGCCGGGCTGGCCGGAAATCGCGCGTCCTTCCCCCTGCCCTCGCGCTCGCACCCGCTCAAATGAGGCGCGGCTGGCCGGAGGCGGCCATCTGCAGGCCGAGCTTCCTGTAGCTGAGCTCGGTGGCGACGCGACCTTGCGGCGTGCGCTTGAGGTAGCCCTCCATGATCAGGTACGGCTCGTAGACTTCCTCGAGCGTGTCGGGCTCTTCGCCGACGGCGACCGCCAGCGAACTGACGCCAACGGGGCCGCCGCCGAACTTGGTGATCACTGCCTCGAGGATGCGCTTGTCCATTTCGTCGAGACCGTTCTCGTCGATCTCGAGGATCGCGAGCGCCTTGTCGGAAACATCCTTCGTCACGCGCCCGTCGCCGCGCACCTGCGCGTAGTCGCGCACGCGGCGGAGCAGGTTGTTCGCGATGCGCGGCGTGCCGCGGCTGCGGCGGGCGATCTCGAGCGCGCCGCCCTCCTCCATCTGGATGTTCAGCAGGTTCGCGGCGCGCAGGACGATCTTCTGCAACTGCGCGGCCTCGTAATAATCCAGCCGCTCGCGCACGGGGAAGCGCGTGAGCAGCGGCGCGGTGAGCAGGCCGCTGCGCGTCGTGGCGCCGATGAGCGTGAAGCGCGGGAGGTTCAGCCGCACGCTGCGGGCGTTCGGCCCCTGGTCGATGATGATGTCGAGCTTGAAGTCCTCCATCGCGGGGTAGAGATATTCCTCGATGGTTTTCTGGAGGCGGTGAATCTCATCGATGAACAGCACGTCGCCTTCTTCGAGATTCGTCAGCAGGCCGGCGAGGTCGCCCGCCTTCTCGATGGTCGGCCCGCTCGTGGCCTTGAGGTTCGAGCCCATCGCCTTGGCGATGATGTTCGCGATGGTGGTCTTGCCCAGGCCGGGCGGGCCGCTGAGGAGAATGTGGTCGATGGCCTCGTTGCGTTGCCTGGCGGCGGCGACGGTGATTTCGAGGCGTTCCTTGACCTTGGCCTGGCCGGTGAAATCGGAAAAGAGCGACGGCCGCAACGTCATTTCGAGCGCGGCATCGGGCTTCGTCAACACATCGGAAATCATTCGCTCAGCCATCGCGCGAAGGATGCGAAACGGTCGCGGGAGCGACAAGGGGAAAAGCGATCCGCCACGAAAGTTTGGCCTGACGAAAGCCAAAAAAGCGTTGGCCTTTGGGATCTCCGCCGGCCCATACTCGGCCACGCTTATGACCAAGATGAACTCGTGGATTCGAGCGGTTTGGTTCCTCGTTCTCACCCTTTGCACCGCTTCCCCCCTGCTCGCCGGCGAAGCGGACATCAAGATACCGCCGCTGGAGAACGTCCGCTTCGGCGGGCTTTCCGGCATGGCGATTCTCTACTCCGGCCTGGTGATCTGCCTGCTGGGAATCGCCTTTGGCATCTGGCAATACCTCCAGACGAGGACGCTGCCCGTCCACCGGCGCATGGGCGAGGTGTCGAACATCATCTGGGAGACGTGCAAGACGTATCTGTTCCAGCAGGGCCGCTTCCTCGCGATGCTCTGGGTGCTCATCGCGCTCTGCATGGGCTACTACTTCCTCGGGCTGCAAAGCAATTCCTTCGGCCATGTGCTGGTGATCCTGCTGTGCTCGATCCTCGGCATCCTCGGCTCGTACGGCGTGGCGTGGTTCGGCATCCGCATCAACACCGTCGCCAATTCGCGCGCCGCGTTTTCGTCCCTGCGCGGCAACCCGCTGGCCACGCTGTTCATCCCGCTGAAGTCCGGCATGAGCGTCGGCATGTTGCTGGTGAGCGTGGAACTGTTCTTCATGATCTGCATCCTCGCGTTCCTGCCGCAAGGGCTCGTCGGCCCGTGCTTCATCGGCTTCGCCATCGGCGAATCCCTCGGCGCCAGCGCCCTGCGCATCTGCGGCGGCATCTTCACAAAGATCGCGGACATCGGCGCGGACCTGATGAAGATCGT
>JBDHQG010000061.1:0-11898 GCA_039806925.1 Limisphaerales bacterium | reverse complement strand
TACATGATCTCGCTGATCACAACCGGGCCCACCATCGGACCGGAATTTGCCGCACCCAATGTCACGCTCGTCTGCGCGACGAGATGATCCTCGCCGGTGCTGATCACATGGCGTCCGAACGTCACCCCGTTCCAAGCCGCACCGAAATCAAATCCATGCACGTAACCCGTCAACTCGCCCGCCGCGTTCGCGGAGAACAGGTAAACCTCGTCGCCCGCCGAACCGAGCGCAAAGCTCGTGGGCGCGTTCGACGGCGTGTTGAACTGCGATTCGTTGAACGTCAGGTAACCGTTCGCCAGGATCGTCGTGCCCGCGGCAATCCGATACTTCTTCGGCGTGTTGAAATCATCCGTGAGATACCAGTAACCAATGTCTGCAGCCGTCGCGCCGGGATTGCGAAGCTCGATGGTGTCGGTCGGAGGCGGCGTCAGGTTGTGCGTCAGCACTTCGTTGATGACCACGGGGGGAATCGAAGGCGCGGTGTCACCGCTGCCGGGGGAGCCGTTCAGCACGCCGCCCGGTCGCCAGCTGGTGGGCAATCCCCAGGTATCCAACGCCGCCGTGTCGTCGGCGATCACGAGGGAGAATCCAAGGCCGTCGGTGATCGGATACCAATTGTCGTCGTAGCTGAAGTCGAGAATCGGCTCACGGAGACGTCCTTGCAGCACCAGCCGATTGCCGTCGTTCGCGAGGTTGCCCGTGTAAACGCCAACCACCGAAGCCGCTGCGCCCGGATACCGTGCGTTGAACGCCGCCTGGTTCTTCACCACCACCACGCGTTCGCCGGCGGCCAGCAGGCGGCTCGGGAAGGTGAACTCCATACCGGCGCTGAGCGTGAAACCGTTCACGTTAAGCGGCGCGGTTCCCACGTTGCGCAGCTCCACAAACTCGAAGTCTTCCGCGGAATTCGTGCTGCCCAGGCCCGGGACCGGCGGGTGATACATGATCTCAGTGATTACCAGCCTGGGTGTCTCGACCACATATGTGCCGATGGCCGGTGGGCTCCATTTGCTCCAGAGGTTCGTGTTGTCCACGTACGATCGGGCGAAGACCCGGGCGTTCCCGTTCAACGCAATGGGCCCCGCGTATTGAATCGCGCCCGCCGCGACCGCGCCGCCCGCGGCCCGCGGATCGGTGCCATCCAGCGTGTAATATATGACGCCCGCTGGGGCGGTGAGGGTGAGGTTGGTGCCGGCAATGATCGAACCCGGAGGAATGCTGAGCGTGGGGCTTTTGGCGAATTGGCCTTCGATCCAGTGCCAGCGTCCGTTGACCCATTTTTTCATTTCCACGATGATGCCGGCGTAGGTGGTGGGGCGCACGTAGTCCACGTCCCAGTTGGGGGGGCCGTTGGGGTTGGGCCAGTGGTAGACGCCCAGGAGCTGGGTGTTGTATTTGGCGTAGTTGCGGGTGACGGGGCTTTCGGGCGCGCCGTTGTCGGTGAGGAGGGCGGCGATTTCATCGATGCGGGCAAGCAGGCGGGGGCCGTTGAAGACATTGGTGCGGAGCTGGCCCCAGCGGTCGGCAATTTTCTGGCGGTAGTCGGGGTCGCCGGGGCCGTTGGCGAAGCCGCTGGGGGTGACGGTGGGGTTGCCGTTGATGAGGCGGCGCTGCCAGATGTGTTCGGCGGAGGTCATGCCCTGGCTTTGCACGGCCCAGTACCAGCCGTTGGTCTTGCCGCCTTCGAGGTAGTCGGCGTTGCCGAAGCTGAGGTTCCAGTCCCAGATGGGCTCGGGTTTGACTTTGCCGAGGCGGTCTTTGCTGTAGTAGCTGCTGAGGCGGTAGCCGTCGATCTGTTTGGGGAACTCGACAATCCAGTGCTGGTCGACGAAGGCGTCGACATCGATGTAGGCGGAGTAGTGGTTGGCGCCGGTGCGGGTGAGCCAGTCGGCGGAGTAGAGGTTGGTTTCGAGGCGGTTGAGGTAGCTGCGGAGCCACTGGACCTGGGGGTGGCCGGGGTTGTTGTTGACTTCGCGGGGCTTGGGTTCGTGGAGCTTGAGGCCCTGGGCGGCGAAGCCGTTGTGGCCGGTGGTGCTGAAGTTGAGGTCGCCGGTGCTGTCCTTGTCTTTCTTGAACATGTAGCCGCCGGTGATGGCGGGTTCGTTGGTGTGGTTGGGGGCGAGGCGGGTGAGGTTCACGCGGTCGTCGCCGGCCTCGATCTTTTCGACGAGGAGCATGACGCCGTAGTAGTCGCCGGGGTAGCTGAGCTTGCCGCCGCCTTCGTCGCGGAAGACTTCGACGAGGCGCCGGCGCACGGAGTAGTGGCCCATCTGCTCGAAGAGCTCGAAGGCGAGGAAGTCGTTCATCATGCACTTGTCGGTCCAGGGGTTGCGGAGCTTCCAGTCCGCCTCGGCCGGCATGCCGAGAATGGAAACGGCCATGTCGTTCTGGAGGTCGTCGTTGATCTCGACGTTGTAGGGGCGCTTGGGCCAGCCGGCGCTGGTCTGGCCGAAGCCCTCGAACTGCGCGTTGCCCAGGAAGTCCGGCGCGCGCTCGAAGGAAGCGCGGCCGCGCGCGGTGTCGTAGACGGCGAAGGTGCCCTTGGTGCGGTTGGTGGAGCCGCCCTGTTGATCCGAAACGATCGTGCGGCCCTCGCTGCTGAGGATGAGGATGGGCAGGTTGGAGTTGAAGGCGCGCGTGGTGGCGTCGAACAGGATGAAGTTCCGCGTGCGCACCGGGCCCGGCAACAGGCCGGCCTGGTAGACGCGGGCTTTGATGTGGGTATTGCCGGTGACCGCCAGCGGGCCGGTGTAAACCGGCGACGTCGCGCCAGGAAGCGTGCCGTTCGTCGTGTAACGGATGGTGGCGCCGGGCGGCGCGGAGATTTCGAGCGCGAGCGAGTTGTTCGTGTAGGCGCCGCTTTCCAGCGAGAAGACCGGTTCGGCGCTGAAGCCAACGCCGGTGACGGGGTTCTGCGCTCCGGGCGAAGGCGCGGTGAAGTACCCGAGAACATCCGGGTCCACCACATCGCGGCCGTAGGAAATATCCGAGTACTGCACGGGATGGCCGGCGAACGCAGAAACCACGCTCAAGCCGGGGCTGACCAGCGCGAGGTAACCGCCCGCGTCCTTGCCGAGCTTGAAGTTCGTGTGCAATGGCGCGAGCGCGTTCGTCCGGTTCTTGTCCGATGCCCAGACCAGCAGGTACTTGTTCGCCGCCAGCGTCACCGCGGGAAAACCCCACTTGGTCAAATTCGTCGACACGTCCGTGAGCGACCAGCCGGCGAGATCGACGTCCACCGGGCCGGGATTGTAGATCTCCAGCCAGTCGCTGCGGGAACCGTCGTCATCCCGGATGCCCGTGCCGTTGTCCGCCATGAACTCGGAGATGACCAGCGTCGTCGGCCCGCCGTTTGGATCGAGCGTATAGCCCCATGCGCCTCCCGCAAACGCCACCGGGCTGGCGGAGAGATCGGTGATGCCGTGGCCCGAAGCCCAGGCGACGGAAACCGCGCCCGTCGCGGGCTGCGGGAAACTGAACTGATACTCGATGGTGGACACCCGTAGCAGGTTCGTCGCGGCGGCGTTGTTGATGAGCAGGTCGGCGGCATCGACATTGGTGACGCCTTCGCTGAAGACAACGTTCACGAAACGCAGCTCGCGGACGGTCGCATCAGGCGGCGGGCTGGTGATGATGATCGTGGGTTCGGCGGCCTTGAGCGGGGCGGTCAAGGCGAGGACGAGAGCGGCGGCGTACCAGCAGGATTTGCGGTGGCTTTGCATGGGAACAAACGTTGGGGGTTCGGAAAACATCGGCGTGCTTCTGATGAAAGGGTCATCACGGAATCTACAATGGGTGATGAACGCTTCTTAAATATCATGCGCCCATGCCTGCGGATAGGGGAATATTTCGATTTCTTGCGGTCTCACCTTTGCCCGGGCGCCTCTGGAGGGCGTGTTGCCCAAACAGGCGGACCGTGGACGGTCCCCGTCCGCAGCGGGTGAAGCGCACCGGCATCGTGGAAGTTTGCAAGAGTCGCCGTCCGGGCCACGCGCTGCGAGCCGGGACGGCTCGCGGTCCGGACTCTCCGCCATCCCGACCCAATTGAGCCACTGCCAAATCGTTGCTCGCGCGACACGAGTTGTTTCAACCCGCACCAGCAGTCGCGAAAACATCCGGGGAACACTCCGGCGAAACCAATTGCCGCGAATCGAGTCATAAGAACCATTATGACGAAACGCGCGCTCCCCCTCGCCGCCACCGTGCTGGCGCTGGCAGGCTTGTCCCTCCTCCGCCTGCCCGCCCAGGACGCCAAGCCCGCCGCATCGCCGGCCAGACTCACCCAGGAACAGCTCGAAGCGAAGTTCAAGGCCACCCTGACCAAGGCCACGATGAGCGGTCGCTGGTGCGGCATCCAGGACGGCAAGCTCACGCCCGAGAAGGAGGACAAATACACCATCGTGAGCGTGAACAAGCTCGGTGGCGACGCGTGGATCATTCACACGCGCATCCAATATGGAGAAAAAGATTTCACCGTCCCTCTGCCCATCCAGGTGAAGTGGGCCGGAGACACGCCGGTGATCACCGTCGATGGCATGACGATGCCCGGCGGCAAAACCGCCTACTCCGCGCGCGTGCTCGTTTACGACAAGACCTACGCGGGCACCTGGTCCGGCGGCGACCACGCGGGATTGCTCAACGGCGTGATCACGAACGCAAAGGAATGATTCCAGCACGCGCCCTCACGCTGTCTTGAAAACATCTGCCGCCTCGAACCCACCAGCGAAACCATGAAAACCACCTCCGGCTCCCCGACAAACTCGACACGCTCGCGCACCGCTGCCGGCCCGCTGGTCGCGGGCCTCTGCCTCTCGTGGACGGTTGCGCTCTCCGCCGCTCCCGCCGGCTCACCCAACTGGCCGCACTGGCGCGGCCCGCTCGCCAACGGCATCGCGCCGGCCGGCAACCCGCCCACCACCTGGAGCGAGAATGAAAACGTGAAATGGAAGGTGAAGATTCCCGGCAACGGCTTCAGCACGCCGATCATCTGGGGCAACCAAATCTTCCTCCAAACCGCCATCGCCACGGGCAAAAAAGTTGAGCCGTCCGTGGCGGAAAAAAAGGAGGCGCGCCTCCACTCGCCACAAGTTTTCGGGCAGGCGCAAAACCCCGGCGACAACACGCCGCCGGGCGAGGGACAACGTCGTCGTCGCGGCCCCGGCGGACCGGGAGGCGGCGGCGGCTTCGGACGCGGAGAGAAGCCGACCGAGCTTCAGCAGTTTGCCCTCCTCTCGCTCGACCGCGCGACCGGCAAGATTCAATGGCAGAAGATCGTCCGCGAAGAAGTCCCGCACGAGGGGCATCACCGCGATCACACCTTCGCCTCGCACTCGCCGGTCACCGACGGCACGCATGTTTACTCGTGGTTCGGCTCGCGCGGCCTGCACTGTTATGATCTGAACGGCCATCTCAAATGGCGGAAGGAATTCGGCCAGCTCCGCACCGCCAACGGCTTCGGCGAAGGCAATTCTCCCGCGCTCCACGGCAACACGCTGATCGTGAACTGGGATCACGA
Source organism: Limisphaerales bacterium (assembly GCA_039806925.1). Classification (GTDB taxonomy): domain Bacteria; phylum Verrucomicrobiota; class Verrucomicrobiia; order Limisphaerales; family JADJPG01; genus JADJPG01. Next base: position 6,383 of record JBDHQG010000061.1, on the reverse strand, counting down.
AGGCGAGGACTTCATTGCCGCGCTCGACAAGACCACGGGGAAGGAACTCTGGCGCAACGCGCGCGACGAACGCACCACCTGGACCACGCCGCTGATCGTCGAGCACGACGGCAGGGCGCAGGTCGTCGTCACCGCCAGCCAACGCATCCGCAGCTACGATCTCGCCACCGGCAAACAAATCTGGGAATGCGGCGGCATGACCGCGAACGTCATTCCCACGCCCGTGAGCGACTTCGGGATGGTCTACGCCATCAGCGGATTCCGCGGCGCATCGCTTCTCGCCATCAAGCTCGGCAAGACCGGCGACCTGACCGGCACCGACGCCATTTCCTGGAAACACACCAAAGCCACGCCCTACGTGCCGTCGCCGTTGCTTTACGGCGACAAGATTTATTTTTACTCCGGCAACAACGCGATCCTCTCCTGCCTCAACGCGAAAACCGGCGAAGCGATTTTCACCGAGCAACGGCTCGAAGGCCCGTCCGGCATCTACGCGTCACCGGTCGGCGCCGGCGGCCGCATCTACCTCGCCGGACGCAACGGCACGAGCGTGGTGCTGAAGCAGTCGGACAAGTTCGAGACGCTCGCGACCAACAAGCTCGACGAGAAGTTCGACGCCTCGCCCGCCATCGTCGGCAACGAACTCTTCCTGCGCGGTCACGAATCCCTCTATTGCATCGCGGAGAAATAACCCCGCATTCCCCGTGGCATCGGACGTAAGCCCGATCCTAAACGAAAGGTCGAGCAGGACAGGCTGGAAGTCCGTCCTGCCCGCTTACGATGGATGCCACCCGGCTTCGTCCTCCCGTCCCCAGCCGCAGAAGTCGCGAAACTCCTTTTCGGGCGCTGCACGAAAGCGCGCTGGCTGATCGCGCCAGACGAAGCTCACTTCGCCCGCGTGCAACGCGTGATTCGCGAGAATCAATCGTTCTCGTTGTTCCGCCTGGAGCCGGCCTTCCACGAAGTTCAGGTAGCTCAACTCGTCGCCGCCATAGAGCTTGTCGCCCACGATCGAATGCCCCATGTGCGCGAGGTGAATGCGAATCTGATGCTTCCGCCCGTTCAACGGACGCACGGATAGCAGCGAGTACTCACGCCCCTCGCGCTCAAAGCTGCGGACCACCTTGAACTCCGTGCGCGCCGCGGCGCCGACCGGCCGCACCTTGTCCTTGATCGCCACCGGGCTCGCCTCATCGCGTCCCAACGGCGCATCGATCAACGCGGAGGGCGGCTCCGGTCGGCCGTGGACAATCGCGACGTAACGCTTCGTGACGTGACCGTTCTCCCACAATCGACGCAGCTCGCGCGCGGCTTCCGGCGTCTTCGCAACCAGCACCACGCCGCTGGTTTCGCGGTCGAGGCGGTTCACCATCTGCGGCTCGCCTTGCGTGCCGAGGTGGAGGCGGCACCGGCTGATCAGGCTGGAGTAAACGTCGCCCTTGGTGGGATGGCAGACGAGGTCCGCCGGTTTATTGATCACCAGCAGCTCCGCATCTTCGTGAATCACTTCAAACAACGGGTTCATCCGAATCACAACCGTCCGCGACGGGCTTGTCAGGACAGTTCCGCGACGTATCATCGGCGGACGTGAAAGAGAAGTCGAATGTCTGGCTCGCCGTCGCGCTGATGCTGCTGCTGGCGCTGACGCGCTGGCCGGGATTGCTCCCCAGCAACTTCAGCGCGGTCTATGCGATGGCGTTCTGCACCGGGCTTTACTTTCGCGGACGCCACGAATGGCTGCTGCCGCTCGGCACGATGGTGCTGTCCGACGTGGTGCTGACCTTTTATTACCAGAAGCAGTCGCCGGACTTCGATCTCTTCAACGCCGCCACGCTGCTCTTCATGGCGGGCAACTACGCCGGCTACACCGCGCTCTTCGTGCTTGGCCGGAAGCTTAAGGCGCAATCGCGATTCGCGACGCTGCTTGGCGGCGGCGTGCTTGGCGCCATTGTCTTTTATCTCGTGACCAACACCGCGGCGTGGTTCCTCAATCCGTTCAAGAACCCCGAATACACGAAAACTTTCGTCGGCTGGCTCGTTGCGCTGACGAAGGGCACCGCCGGCTACGCGCAGACGTGGGAATTCTTCCGCAATACACTGCTCAGCGGCGGACTCTTCACGGGACTGTTCGTCGGCGCGATGAAGCTCACCGCTTCCAGCGAATCCAAACGCGAGAAAGAAGCGCCCGAGCCGGTCGAAGAATCCGACGACGCGCCCGAGCCTTCCACGCCCGAGGAAGCGAAGGCGTAAACTCTGGCAGCACGCACAAGGCATGAAGATCGGCCTGATCTCCGACACGCACGGTTACCTCGACCCGCGCGTCCACGACATCTTCGCCGGCGTTTCGCACATTCTCCACGGCGGCGACATTGGCTACGACGAAATCATCTTCGAGCTCCAATCCATCGCGCCCGTCACCGCCGTGCTGGGGAACAACGACGGCGGACTTCACTATCGCGAGACGGAAGTCGTGACGCTCGCGGAGAAGAAACTTCTCGTTCACCACATTCTCGTCCCGCGCGCGCCGCACAGCGTGATTCGCGAAGCCATCGACCGCGAGGCGCCGGATGTCGTCGTGTTCGGCCATTCGCATCAGCCGCACAACGAAGTGATTGGCCGGACGCTCTACGTGAATCCCGGCTACGCTGGGAAGCCGCGTTTCCGACTCGAACGCAGCGTCGCCTTGCTCCACATCGAAGCCGATGGAATGCGCGTGGAGTTTCGTCAACTGAGTTAATCCTCCGGTCCAGCAGAGCGTTCTCTATTCTGTAGCATCGGACGTGAGTCCGATCTGATCCTCGATGGCGCGCTGAGCTCGGACCAAATGATCCGGCTCACGCCGGATGCCACCAGGAATTTTGAGGAGTTGCTCCGAGACACGCGCTTCGTCGAATTCTCGACGGTAACGGGATCTCCGCACTTTCCCAAACTTCGCGCTGGGCACACGGCGCAACCTTGTTACCATCCCGCCAACACCAGACCTCGAAAGGATTCGCCATGATGCATCGCAATCGCATGTCTTTGTCCGTCCACCGCATGGGAACACTCGTGCGGCTCGCCCTCGCCTGCCTCGTCATCTCGCACGCCGCAATCCACGCGCCCGCCGCGCCATTGCCCGTCGTGAAGGACGTCGAATGGCAGCCGTTCGCGGCGCAGGTGCGGCGCGTGGTGGAGGCGCTCGATTACCTCGGCACGCCCTTCACCGCGCTGGAGCTCCGCGACATCAACGCCGCGCTGGAGCAGCAGGACGCCTTTCGTTTGCAGCAGGCCCTTGATGTCCGCTGCCTGTTCGGCGTGAACATCAACCCCGAGATGCGCGTGAAGGTGCAGCAAGGCACCGCGCCCGCCGATCTGATGGAGCAGGGCTGGCGCGTGTTTCTCGTGAAGGTGGAGAACGATTCCGGCACCACCGCGCGGCTCGCCGTGCAGAGCCCGAACTTCCGCCGGCTGCATGGCTCTCCCGCCGCCGACGTGGCCAATCGCTGGATCGACGGCGAGATGTACGATCGCCAGCCGCTGCGCGAAGCGTTGAGCGGGCTGAAGGTCGAGTATCGCATCCTCTCCCTCTACAGCCGCGACGCCGGCCAGCGCGAGGCGAAGCTCACTTTCAATGTCGGCCAGGGCACGCAGGATCTCGGCTACCGCAGCGAGGTGGACGTGCTGTTCCGCTGCCAGCCCGCGCGCGGCATCGTCTTCCGCGTGAAGGACGAGAACGGCGAGCCGACGATGGCGTCATTCGTCATTCGCGACGCGAAGGGCCGTGTTTATCCGTCGCAGGCGAAGCGGCTCGCGCCCGACTTTTCGTTCCATCCGCAAGTTTACCGCGGCGATGGCGAGACGGTGCGTCTGCCTGAAGGCACCTACACGGTCGAGTTCTCGCGCGGACCGGAATCGATCACGCAGGTCACCAAAATGGCCGTCACGCCGCAGCTCGCGGAAGCAAGTTTCAAGGTCGAGCGCTGGATCGATCCGTCGAAGCTGAAATGGTGGTCCGGCGACCATCACATTCATGCCGCCGGCTGCGCGCATTACGTGAACCCGACCGAGGGCGTTCATGCGCCGGACATGTACCGCCATTGCGTCGGCGAGGATTTGAAGACCGGCGCGAACCTGACCTGGGGTCCGTGCTTCGATTACCAGAAACAGTTCTTCTGCGGCACGGTGGACAAGGTCTCGCAGTATCCCTACCTGCTGCGCTACGACATCGAGGTTTCGGGCTTCGGCTCGCACGAGTCCGGCCATCTCGTTCTGTTGCGTCTCAAGGACCAGATGTATCCGGGCGGCACGTCAAAGGATCACTGGCCGAAGCTCGGCTTGAACACGCTCAAATGGGCGAAGAAACAGGGCGCTGTCGTCGGCCCCGCGCATTCCGGCTGGGGCCTGCAGGTCGATGGACCGGAGCTGCCGAACTATTCGCTGCCGAAGTTCGACGGCATCGGCGCGAACGAATACATCGTCGACGTCACCCATGAAGTTCCCGGTCCCGAGGGCAAGCTCGTGCCCGCGGTCGATTTCATTTCCACGGTCGACACGCCGTACACCTGGGAATTGAACATCTGGTATCACGCGCTGAACGCCGGCTTCCGCACGCGCATCAGCGGTGAAACGGATTTCCCCTGCATCTACGGCGAGAAGGTCGGCCTGGGCCGCAGCTACGTGAAGCTCGACGGCAAGCTCGATTACGACGCGTGGTGCGAAGGCATCCGTCAGGGACGCAACTATGTCAGCGACGGCAAAAGTCACCTGATGGAGTTCGAGGTGCATGGACGCGAGCTCGGCGAGAAGGGCAGCGAGGTGAAGATCTCAAAGCCGCGCAAAGTGAAAGTGAAGGCCAGGGTCGCCGCGCGCCTGAACGAGCAGCCGGATCCGATGATGCAAAAGCTGCGCGTGGACCAGAAGCCTTACTGGGACATCGAGCGCGCCCGCATCGGCGACACGCGCGAAGTGCCGGTCGAGGTTCTCGTGAACGGCGTTCCGGTGGTGAAGAAGAATCTCGTCGCGGATGGCAAGACGCACGACTTGGAATTCGACGTGGACATCAAGCAAAGCAGTTGGGTCGCGATGCGCGTCCTGCCCAGTTCGCACACGAACCCGATCTTCGTCATCGTCGATGGCAAACCGATCCGCCCTTCCCGACGCAGCGTCGAGTGGTGCCTGAAAGCGGTCGATCAATGCTGGTCGCAGAAGGAAAAATTCATGAAGGGCGGGGAGATCGAGCAGGCCAGGGCGGCCTACGCCCACGCCCGCGAAGTCTATCAAAAGCTGCTCGCGGAGAGCGCCGCGGATTGAACCGGACTCCGCAAAGCTACGTAGAAACGGCACGAAATGGCCGTGATTTGCACGAACAGACCCGTCGCACGATTGACACGACTGTTCATTTGCCTAGTCTAGTCACCAAGCTCTATGGAAGCGCTCACGTCACGACAACAGCAGGTTCTGGATTACATCCAGACCAGCCAAACCCAGCACGGAGTCGTTCCAACGATGCGCGAGATCGCGCGTCAGTTCGGGTTCCGTAGCATGACCGCCGCCGCCGATCATGTGCGCGCGCTCCGCCGCAAAGGCTACCTCGTCCACCATCCGCGTGCGGCACGGTCGCATTCCGTGATTCCGGCCATGCAGACGATGGTGCCGCGCTCGCTCGTCAATGTTCCGCTCTATGGAACCATCCCCGCCGGCTTCGCCGATGAGCGCACCCAGGAAGCGGAACGCACGGTGGCCGTCGATTTCGAAAGCCTCGGCCTGCGCCCGGATTCAAAGATATTCGCGCTCGAAGTCCGCGGCGATTCGATGATCAACCGTCACATCTGCGACGGTGACATCGCCATCATCGATCGTTCCCGCACTCCCAAGCAGGGCGACGTGGTGGCCGCGCTCATCGACCGCGAGAGCACGCTCAAGACGCTCGAATTCGAGAACGGCCGGCCTTACCTGCGCGCCGAGAATCCGCACTACCTCAACCTGCATCCCAGCCACGAGCTGCTGATTCAGGGCGTGATGGTGGCGCTGGTGCGAAGGCATGTGTAGCAGTATGTCTCGAATGTAGGAGCCGACGTGAGAAGGCTCTGATCTCGCCGGAACTTGATGGGGGGAAGTTTGAGCTTCGTCACCTCGGCTTCTGCCGGATGGGAATTCTTGCCGAATCGAATCCAGACCGCGCTCGTCGATCTTCCCACGTATGAAACTCCTCTCCACGCTGGCCGCGTCGCTTTGCCTGCTCATCACCGCTCACGCCGCCGACATCCGCCTCGGCCTCGTCGGGCTTGATACCTCGCACGTCACGGCGTTCACCGAGATTCTCCACAACGAGAAGGCCAAAGACCACATGCCCGGCGCGCGTGTCGTCGCGGCGTTCAAGGGCGGCAGCGCGGACATCCCGTCCA
>JBDHQG010000699.1:0-2695 GCA_039806925.1 Limisphaerales bacterium | reverse complement strand
GCGTATTCCGGAAACAGCCCGCGGAAGTTCACCACCAGATCGTTGCTGCCGCCCACCCCCAGGTCGCCCGCCTTCAATTCCCGCAGCACCTCCTGAATCATCAGGCCGCGGCTCGTCAGGGCGTTGAACAGTTTGTCGCCGATCTTTGGGATGTTGAAATCGCCCATCACGATCAGGTCCGTGTCCTCCAGCGCCTTCGCGTCCGAACGTTTCTTGATCCAGTCCGCGAGCATCTGCAACTCGGCCTGGCGTCCCTTGGTGCTGTCGCCCCAGCGCGTGTGCGTGGCCAGCGCGAGGAAGTCGAAGTTGCCCGCGCGGAACGAACAGAGATACGGCGCGCGCCAGAACGATTGCTTGGCGAGATACTCCGTCGCCTGCTTTTCGCGCGGCGCATCCACCTCGGCGGCGAGCCCGTTGAACGTCACGGCGCGCTTGTCGTAAAGGAAGCCGGTGCGCTCGGCGTTGCCGCCGTCGTCATCGATCCAGTCGGAGTAAACGACATCCCAGCTCGGCCCGAGATACCGCAACGCCCGTTCGAGGTCCGTCAGGTCATCGCGCAGCTCGACGAGCGCGATGAGATCGAACTGGCCGAGAATCTCCGCGATGTAATGGATGGCGGCGTCGGTGCGGGATTTCTTGCCGAACTCGCGGATGTTCCAGATCGCGACGTTGATCGACTCGTCGAGTTTCGAGGAGGGAATCTTCGCGGCGCGGATGCGTTTCTTGAGAGCCAGCAGGCCCTTCGCGATTTCGGGAGTGACCGGTCCGTGGTGCATCTGGTGAGTTCGTAGCGGCGGATGAAGGGCCGGTCAATGGCTGATTGGCTGCAGGCGGAGTTCTTGAATACGAATGGACAAGCGCCGCCTAAGCCGGAACGATGCAGTAGAAGGTAGGACAGGCATCCTGCCTGTCCCGACTGCAAGGCGATAGGTAATGAAAAAGGATGGCTCGCTGAGTCAAACCGTTTGGTGTTCGCGTTGGAGAACTTCAGGACAGGCTGGAAGCGCTGTCCTACCGGGCCGATCCGTCACTGGATCGAAAATCCAACGGCATCGTTCCGGCTAAGGTCAATCGGCTGGCAGGTTCCGAGGATAGGATGCGCCCGCGTGACGTGTTTTGCATGTAGATTGGCGCGTTCTGCTAGTGACGGTTGTTCTGGTGAGCCTAGCGTTGAGCCGTGAGAGCAGCTCATGTCCATGACATGAAGTGCGGCGAGATCGAAACTGTGTAACTCTCGTCAATAAATTGAAGTCATCCACCATGAACAGCGGAACTCCTGCTTCGACGATATGAATTCACAACTTTTCTCCGGCATTCTCGCACTGACGATCTCGGTCCAGCGCGCGTTCTGTGCCGCCAGTTTTGACTGGCCGCAGTGGCAGGGGCCGGATCGCACGGCCCACTCCAAAGAAACCGGGCTGCTCAAGGAATGGCCCAAGGATGGCCCGTCGCTCGCCTGGAAGGTCAAAGGCTTGGGTGGTGGTGACAGCACGCCGTCGATTGCCGCCGGGCGGATTTACGGAATGAGCCATCGCGGTGCCGACGAGATCGTCTGGGCGCTCTCCGAGAAGGACGGCAAAGAAATCTGGGCCGTTCGAATCGCGCCGGCCCAGCCGCAGAACTGGCCGCAATCCAAGGAAGGTCCGAGCGCCACTCCCACAGTCGATGGCGACAGACTTTATGTGATGGGTCTCGCGGGCAATGTGGTTTGTCTTCAGGTAGCCGACGGCAAGGTCGTTTGGCAACGAAGTCTCGTGGCCGATTTCAAAGGGCGCAGTCCGATGTGGAGTTTTCGGGAGTCGCCGCTCGTCGATGGTGACAAAGTGATCTGCACGCCCGGCGGAGAGGAAGCCACGATGGTGGCGCTGAACAAGCGAACGGGCGAGACGATCTGGAAGAGCGTGGTGCCGGACCGTGTTTCTGGCGGCCAGACGCAAAATCGCGGCTTTGGTGGCAATCGTCCGAACGCGATGCAAACCGATCCCGTGCTCGCAACGCTGGACAAAGATCAGAGCAAGGACATTTCCGCCGATGAAATCGCCGCCGCACCGACGGCTCTCCTCAAACTGGACAAGAATCAGGACGGCAAACTTTCCGAGGACGAAGTGAGCCCTCAACGTGGAGACGGCGGCGGGCAGGGGGAAGGACAACGTCGCCGCCGGGGCCCCGGCCTCATGCGCATGATGAAAGCCAATTCTGCTCTGGATGCCGACCAGAGCGGTATAATTGAAGAGGGCGAGATCAAGAACGCCGTGGCCGCGCTGAAAAAGCTCGATGAAAACGGGGATGGCAAATTGACGGACGATGAAGCCGGCATGAAATCCATGAGCCCGCCAAACACTGGGGCCGCATATTCGTCAGCAATCCCAGTGGACTTTGGTGGCCAACGCCAATACGTGCAGCTTCTGGCCATGACCGTCGCCGGAGTCTCCGCTGCAGATGGCAAGTTGCTCTGGCGTTATGACAAACCGGCGAACTCAATGCGGATCAACATTTCCACGCCGATTTATCACGATGGCCATGTATTCGCCGCCACGGCTTATGGCGCAGGCGGTGGACTGGCTAAACTGGTTAAGAAGGAAAATGGCGAATTCACTGCGGAGGAAGTCTGGTTCTCGAAGTCGATGGAGAATCATCACGGCGGCGTGATTCTCCATGACGGTGCGTTGTTCGGCGCGAACGGCGGCAACGGTGG
>JBDHQG010000698.1:0-2696 GCA_039806925.1 Limisphaerales bacterium | reverse complement strand
ACGAATCCGCAGTCCTATCTCAACTGCGCCTATGACAAGGAATCCAATGCCAGCGAGAATGACTGGACGGACTTGATGAACCTGACCTTCGCGATGGACGCCGACACCACGCCGGCCAACGATTACGTCCAGGCGGTGCGGCGCAACCTCAATGTCGAGATCGCGCTGCGCCATTTCGCCGTGCTCTTCCTGATGAACTACACCGAGACCGCCCTGGCCAACGGCGAGGATGACGATTACGACCTGTATCGCGGCCTGGTGGACCCGCGTTTCCTGTTGGTGCCGCACGATTTCGACTCGGTCTTCGGCAGCGGCGGCTCGTTGCCGAACGACATCTTTGTCGCGACACGGGCGGCCAACGTCGCCCGGTTTCTCCGGCACCCGGAATTCGAGCCGCTTTATTATGCGGAGTTTCGCCGGCAGCTGGCCGGAGCCTTCTCCACCAACAACCTCTTCCCGCTGATGGACCAGGTGCTGGGGGACTGGGTGCCCGCCAACACCATCGCCTCCATGAAGGCGAACGCCCTGGCCCGCATCAACCAGGTGGCCGGCGTGTTGCCGGCGGCCCCGACGCTGGTGCAGGCCGTCCTCAGCGGTGAGCCCGACTCTCCCACTGGCCTCAACACCGCGACGTTGAACGTCGGCGGCGCCGACATCACCCATTACCGTTATCGCGTGAATGGCGGCGCGTGGAGCGCAGATCGACTCGTGTCCCAGCCCATCAGCCTCAGCGCCCTCGCGAACGGTCACTACACCGTTTACGTGGTCGGACGGAACAGCGCCGGAACTTGGCAGGCGGATGCGAACGCGACCATCTCCAGGACTTGGGCGGTGCTCTCCAGCCTTCGCGGCGTGGTCATCAATGAGGTGTTGGCCCGCAACGATGGCGCGGTGAACCACGAGGGCACCACGCCCGATTACATCGAGCTGTACAACGGCGGCGCGACAACCCTCGACCTCTCCGGGCTGCGCCTCACGGATGACCTTGATGCTCCCAATCGCTACACCATTCCCGCCGGCACCACGCTTGCCGCCGGCGCATACCGCGTGCTCTTCGCCAATAACCCGGATGCGACCAGCGGCCTGCACATCGGCTTCGGCGTAGGAGCCGATGGCGACAATCTCTATCTCCTCGACCGCGCGACCAACGGCACGCGTGTCATTGATTCCGTTAAATTCGGCTGGCAGCTTCCGAATCTTTCCATCGGACGCCAGGCCAACGGCCAGTGGGGGCTCTGCGTTCCGACTCTCGCCGCCGCGAACGTCAGTTCCCCGGTCGGCGCGCCGGCCACGCTGCGCATCAACGAATGGATGGCGAGCCCCGGCGGCGGATTCGTGAACGACTTCGTCGAGCTCTACAATCCCGACGCGCTGCCGGTGAACCTCGGCGGTCTGCACCTGACGGATCATCCCATCGGCCAGCCGCTCCGGCACCGCATCGCGCCGCTCAGCTTCGCCGAAGGATTCGGTTATCGCGCGTTCGTGGCCGACGGTGATGACACCGCCGGGCCCGATCACCTGAATTTCTCGCTCAGCGGGGAGAAGGGCGAAATCGGCCTCTCCTCTGCCGGCGGCCAGATCATCGACTGCGTGGTGTATGGCCAGCAGTTCCCCGGGATCAGCCAGGGTCGTTCGCCGAATGGCAGTCCGCGCGTCGTTTATTTTGACGTGCCAACGCCGGGCGCAGGCAACCCGGTGACGGCCGGCCCCGTGCAACCGCAGACGGTGACGCTCATCCCGATCAATGGAACCCATGCGTGGCGCTACGACGAAACCGGCAGCGACCTGGGCACGGCCTGGCGCGCGACAGCTTTTGACGATTCGGCATGGCTGAGCGGTTATCCCGTCTTCGCATTCGACAGCAACCTCAACTTTCTCGAACCGCAGCGGACCCCGCTCACCGTCCAGTCCGGAAAGGTCACCTTTTATTTCCGCACCAAGTTCACCAACGCGCCGGGCTCGACCATCTCCAGCCTGCAGGCGACGCATCTCACCGATGACGCCGCCGTCTTCTACCTGAACGGCGTGGAAGCCGCGCGCTTCAATCTCCCGGCGGCACCCGCCCCCATCGATTATCTCACCCTCGCGCCCGGTTCCCATGAGGCGAATGTGTTTGAGACCACCACGCTCAGCATGGCCAGCCTGGTTCCCGGCGAGAACGTCCTCGCCGTCGAAGTTCACCAAAGCTCCTTCGACAGCACCGACATCGTCTTCGGCCTGCGCCTCGACGCCTTGATCATCACCAACAACCCGGCGATTGCCGGCATCAAGATTAACGAAATCCTCGCCAACGCGCGCAACACCACCAACTCCGACGGCACCATCACCGACTGGGTGGAGCTCTACAATCCGTCGAACGGCGCCATCGATCTCACCGGCATGAGCCTGACCGATCAGCTGACCACCCCGCGCCGCTGGGTGTTCCCCGCCGGCTCGGTCATCGCCGCCGGCGGCTATCGCGCGATCAAGCTCGATCCGGATGCCACGGCCACCACCAACGCCGCCGCCGTATTGAACTCCGGTTTCGGCCTGAAGGCATCAGGCGATTCACTCTATCTCTTCAACCGTCCGCAAAGCGGCGGCGAACTTCTCGACGCGGTGACCTTCGGTGTGCAGGCCGCCGACTGGTCCGTCGGCCGGTTCCCGAGCGGCGGCAGCAACTGGGTGTTGAACATCCCCTCACTGGGCGGCGCCAA
>JBDHQG010000060.1:0-11913 GCA_039806925.1 Limisphaerales bacterium | reverse complement strand
AAGCCGTCGAGCGAAATGCTGTTCGTCCCGCCGTTGTAGAGCTCCACCCACGGATCGCGATCCCCGAAGCGATCCACGATTCCGTTCGTGCCGGCGAAGAAGTTCGTCGGCATCACCTCGTTGAGCCAGACCTTCGGGAACGCGGGCCGCGTGCCGCGCGTGGAGTTCACCAGGCCCGGAGTGTAACGGCTGACGAGATCATACGTGGTTTCCAGGGACAGCCCGAAGACCACATCGCCGCTGGTGCTGTTCTGCTGATGCACCTCCACCGCCAGGGTGTTTTCGCCCTGCGCCAGGGCGGCCGCGGGCACGATGAACGGCCCGGTCAACGTCGCGTCGCCCACGCCGGGCGAGGCGAACGTGTCGTAGGTGACGGCGCCCGCCGGCATGTTCTGGCGGTACAGCTCCTGCCCATTCAGATGGAAGACCGCCCCGTCGTCGAGAATCGTAAACAGCTTCAGGCCGGCGCCCGCGCTGCTTCCGGTGAAGTTGAACTTCGCGCGAAAATAATACGTCGTCCGCCCGCGCGCCATCTGCGTGTTCTTCGCCTCCGGCAGGGCGGCGTCCTCGTAGTAGAGCAGGCCGCGCCCGCTGAGCCATGACGCGTCGTTGAATCCCGGCGCGGTCCAGCCCGTGTCGGCGAACGCGGAGTTCGTGTTGTAACGCCAGAGATTGGTCATCACGAGCAGCACCTGCGGCGCGTTGGTGACGCCGCTGTTCACCGCCGTCCAGTTCGCGGAACGGTTGTTGTCCTGCAACGGATCGATCAACTGCAACGACGGCCCCATCCCGTCGGCCACCGCCGGCCAGGGCGGATCATCGTCGTAGGTGACCTGATCGATGATGACATCCAGCCCGGGCGTCGCGCCCGGCTTGATCAATGCCAGCGTCTCGCCGCCGTCAGCCAGCCGTCCGGGCATCTCGCCGAGAATCGCCAGCGACGGACCGTATGTTTCCGCAAAGACGGTGGCGTCCTGCACCACCAGCTTGAACGCGCCGGGCTCCAGCACCGAACCGTTCGGGAAGACGAAGTCCGCGCCGTCCAATCTCCAGCCCGACAGATCAAACGCGTTCGACGCGGAGGTGTTGTGAATCTCCACGTAGCCCGCGCCGGCGAAAAGCGGATGATACATGATTTCGTTGATGACAATCTTCTCCTGCGGCAGCTCGTCCGCGCCCGTGTAGGTGACGCGAACCGTCCTCGCCACGCCGGCGACGGGACGGCCCTTCGGATCCTGCCCGCTGAACACCAGCGTGTTCAATCCGCCCGTCAACGGAATGCGAATGACCCAGGTGTGGAGCGCGGTCCAGGTCACCGGGAAGGGCGCGCCGTTCACGAGGATCGTCCGCACCTCCAACGGCGCCGTGCCAGTGAGCGTGATGAGGTTCCGGTTCGTCGTGAAATCCGCGCCGCCGTTCGAGGTGATGGCGAACGACGATTGGTTGGCCGCAATCTGTGTCAGCACGTACGATCGACGCGAGGCGATCCAGTTCTTCAGATCGAGCGGGCTGGCCACCGCCGCGCCGCCCGCCACCATGCCGTTGTAGCGCGAGTCGAGGATCGCATCCGAGCGCGCCGGGGTCATCATGCCGTTGGCCGCCTCGATGATGGCCTGCCAGTAGATGCGCGCAAACGGCGGATGATCATTGCGCGGGCCATGCTCGGCGCCGCCGATGCCGGTGAGGTTCGAGTCATTCGCCGCGCCGCTGAAGGCGAAGTCCACGTCCCAGAGGAACAGCTTCCAGGTGTCGCGCTCCGGCTTGTAGGCAAAGGCGTTCTGGCCGCCGCCGTAGGAGTAGCTGTCCGGGTTCCAGAAGAGATGCTGGGCCACGTCGACCTTGTACCATTCCTCGACATCGAACGCCGATGTCAGCGCCGCCGTGTACGCATCGCTGCCGACCGGGGCATTGGTGAGGGTGACTTCGACGAGGGTGAAGATGTTGGTGTAATCGTTGAGCTCCTGCACGCCCGCCGAGCGCCGCGGCCAGGTGGCGCGATGCCGCGCCTGCTTCTTCGCGCCGCCGGTTGTCGTGTAGCGGCTCAAATCGGCGCCGATGACCGCGTAGCCCGGCTCGCTCGCGCCGTAGGCAAGATCGCCAAACTCGAAGCCGAGCATGATCTTGTGGAGGTCGCCCTCGGCGTCGTCCGGATACCATTGGTCGACAAAATCGCCGTTCGGCTGCTGGGCGTCGTGGAAGACCGTCTCGCGCCGCTGCCCGTTCACGAAGACGAACACCGGCCGGTGATACAGGAAGGGAATTCCAAACTGGTAACCAAACCAGTACGAATGAATCTCCCGCTGCGCCTGGGAATCACCGCCGCCGTTGCCGGGCCGGAACAGGTTGATGTCCGACTCGCCGAGGAGCAGGTCATCCTCCGGGAAGTTCAAATCGTAGTCGCAACTGACGCCCGTCGGCGAATCGTAGCCGGGCGAGTGATACGGGCTGCCGTGGAACCAGGCGCCGGCGTTGTAGATGACGCGATTCGTGCCGTAGATGAATGTGACGTCCTTCGGCTTGTTGCTCATCTTCTCCTCGGCCATCCATCGCCCCACGTTCGTCGCGCTGACCCAGAGGCGATACGTGGGCAACGAGCCCGGGATCGTCGTGTCCCCCCAGCGCACCACGCATTCCCGCAGCGGGGCGTCGGCGGGAAACGCGCCCGGCGCCGAAGGCCCGAAATTATCCGCCGCCTGGATGAAGAAGGCGGCGGTCACGCCCGACGCCTGCCCGGGGATGACCGTCGAGAAAATGCCCGCGCTGTTGTTCGTCATGGGCAGCGTGAGATAGTTCGTGGAGGGATCGATCCGGTAATTCACGACGAGGTAGGCGAGGCCGTCCGGATCGTTCACGCGGGCGGTGACCAGCACCGGCTGCGATGCGCTCGGCAGCGCCGGCTCGTGCCGCGCGTCCGTGATGGCGGGCCCCGCGTTCTCCACCGCGCGGGAATTCGGCAATCCGGGCGAGCCAAGATTTTTCGCGGTCAGGACATATCCCGGGGCCTCCAGCCAGTTGCCACGAAGCCGCAGCAGGACATTGGGATTTCCCTTCAGCCAGCGGACCTTCGCGCGCAACGTCACCGTCGTCCCCGGTGTCAGCGTGGAAGGCAGCTGCGTGCGGATGCGGTTCGCGCCCGCGTCGCCGCGGCCGGCGGCGCGGATGTGCAGGGAACGGGCGCTGCCAAATCCCTCCGTGTTTTCGAGCCCCGTCTCGTTATGGTTGCCCTGAAAGACCCAGCCGGCCGTTCCGCTCTCGAACGTGCCGTTGGCAATGACGTTGCCGCCGCCGGCCGGTATCACCTCGACGTTGTCAACCAGCGCCTCGCCGGCGCCGAGCAGCGTGATGTGCAGCTGGTAGGCATCGGCCCACCCGTTGTCCATCACGCCGGTATGCTCCACGGTCACCCACGCGCTCTTGGCGGACTCATCGCTGTCGGCCCAGTTCGGAGCAAGCCGGTTGTCCGAGCGCGCGTCGCGAAGCTCAAGGCTGCTGCCGCCGCCGTCAGAATACCTGCCCCAACGCCCGCCCGCGCCGTAACGCACCTCGTCGTGCGTGATGTGAAGGACATTGGTGCGAAGCTGGCCCTGGGCGTTCACGCTCACGGCCTCGTCGGGAAAGTTCAGCTCAATCCGCTCGCCGCCGTTGGCCAGGGAACCTTCGTAATTTCCGAGGCAGTTGCCGGCGTTGAGCTGCGCGTAGCTCGCCCGCAGCCGCGCGGCGTTGCGCGCGATGACCAGGTACCCGCCCGGCGCGATCACCGTGCCCGCCGGGATGTCGTAGGAAATGCCGTCGCGCAGGCGCCATCCGGCCAGGGCCACGGCGTTCGTGCCGCGATTGTGCAGCTCCACGTATTCATCATCCGCATCCCCGCTGACGGGGTCATGCATGATCTCGTTGATCACAATGTCCGAGGGTTTCACCGGCGCGTTGTTCGTCCCGGGAGTCGGGGCGAGCAGGCGGCTGAAATGGTTCGCGCCATCCGGGAAACGCCCCAGCGCCACGCCGTTCTCCTGCGCCTCGAACCGGACGGCGTCCAGCACGCGCTGGCCGCTGGGATGTTTCATGAAGATGGTCTCGCCGCCGGAGGACAGCCCGAAGCCCAGCTGCGTCTCCGTGAATGCCAGGAAGCCGCCGGCCGGAATCGTGGTCCCGGTGGGAATCACAAATTTGTTCGTCTCCGCATCGTCGGTCAGGATGACTCCAGCCACGCTGACCGCGGCATTGCCGTAGTTGTAGAGCTCGATGAAATCCAGGTCCGGCAAATCCGTGCGGGCCAGGATTTCGTTGATCATCACCGTGCGCTGCGCGACGGCGGACGGAACGTCCGGACTGCCCGGGTTGCCGCCGGCGGAATTGCTGAGCTCCCACGCGCGCGGATCGCGTTCGCCGTAGCTGGGACGCGCCAGCACGAGCGAATGGCCGGCTCCATCGGCGCCCGCGGGATAGGGCGGATCGCCGGTGTATTCCATCTCGAACAAAACCGCGCCGCCCGCGTTGCGCAGGCGCAGGTTGCCCGAGCTGTTCTGGAGACCGTTGGAGTTGGCGAACGGCCCGAGGACGTTGGTGAACGAATACGTGGCGCGGAAGTCCGCCGGGTTCGCGGCCACGACGAGATACTGCTTCGATTGCAGAACGACGTTCGAGGGAAACGTGTAATCAACCGCGCCCGAGATGCGCCAGCCGCCCAGCTCCTCGAACCACGGCTGCGAGTTGTAAATCTCGATGAATTCCAGGTTGCGCCCATCCAGGCGGTTGGTCGGATGGTACATCACCTCGGAGATGACGACCCCGTGACGGCGCGAGGACGGGCCGATCGGCTCGCGCGGCAGCGTCAGGTGGCCGACATCAATCGGGCGGACAATCGTCGAGAACGCCCGCTGCGAGTTCGCGAGGATGGTGTTCGGCGTGGTCGCCCGATCCCGGACGTTGTTCACGGTCAGCGTGTAGGTCGAGTTCGCGCTCATCGGCGTTCTTGTCAGCACGATGGTGCGGGCATCGACTCCAAATCCGGCGCGGAGAACCGTCACGCCGCCGCTGAGCGCATAGTTGGCCGCATTGGTGGCGGATGCGGCCTCCACCGCTTCGGAGAATGTCACGAAGGCCACCTGCAAATCCCCCGCGTTGCCCGCCGCCGCAATCGCGGGACGCGTGGTGTCCGCGAGCACCGTGAGGATGGCGGCCGCCGAGTTGGTGAATCCCAGCGAGTTGGTTATGGCGCAATAGAAGGATGCTCCGCTGTCGCCCAACGCCACGGATTCGACGAGGCAGGTCGCGTTGGTGGCGCCATCGATCCGCAGTCCGTTCCGGTACCATTGGAACGAAGCCCCAATCATGCGTTGCAGGCGTACCGCGAAGCTCGCGGTGCCGGACTCGACGACGGACACGTTGGCGGGCTGCTGGGAAATCACCGGCGGGCCGAGCCCGTAAACCAGGAGGCGCTGGCCCGGGATGGGCTCCTCGACGGCCCCGTTGGGCAGGCGCCAGCGGACGGCGAGATTATCCCCTCCCCCGCCCTCTTTTTGCAGCGCCTCGATGTAATACCGCTGGCCGGCGTTGAGAAAGATGTTCGTTGCGGACTGCTGGTTCGGCTCCTTCGTCCATTCGCGGGAGGAAGTCCAGCTGTTCACCGCGGCGATTTGAACCTTCGTCGCGGGATCCTCGTTCGAGCTGAGGTAAAGCGCCCCTCCGTCATCGCTCGCAATCCAGAACGTGTAGTTTCCCGAAACCGGCGGCACGAGCAGCGCGCGCAGGCGCTGGCCGTAATTCTCCGCGAACTCGTTCGGAGCTTCAAAGATCGGCTGAATGGTTTCAAGCGACGGCGAACTCGGAAAACTCGGGTGGCTTGTCAGCTCGGCAACAGTGTTGCCGCCGATTCCCAGATAAACCTCGCGGAGCACGCCATTGCTTGTTTGGGCGATCAACGCGCCGGTCGCGAGGAGTTGAAACAACACGACAAGCGAGGCGACCGCGGCACCCCGGATACGACAATACTTCATAGAAATGGACGGGCTGTCTGAAAGAGTTCGCAGCATCGGTTTGCGAAAACAAGACGCAACTTGCCATCGCCTCAGCCCGCAACTACCTGCAACTTGCACAGGTGCAGCCTTGGGCGAGGAACGTCGCGACACCGAAGGCATCGGACGTTCCCGTCATTCGTTGAGAAACTGTCTGAAGCCCGAAGCTCGCGCCGGATGGGAACCTCGTCTCACGCGCGGAAAAAAACCCGGCCTGGCCCGTCCCGGAGGCGTGTCGCCCAAACGAGCCGGAGTGCGCCCGTCCTCGGGCGCAGCAATGTTCAGCCATCAAAACGCTTTGAAATCCAGTGAAGCTCTCATCCGTTCTCCTGTTCCTGCGCCCGGGACGGGCGCACTCCGCTTTGGGCAACACACCCCGCATAGCGCCGCGCTAGGATTCCAGGATCGCCATGGCCGCGGCGTAGTTCTCGGTGTGGCTGAGTGTCAGGTGGACAATTCGTCCGCCGCGTTCCTGGAGCAGGCGCAGCCCCCCGTCGTGCAGGATCACATAGGGCTCGCCGGAATCCTTCCGCGCCACCTCCATGTCCTGCCAGGTCAGCGAACGACCGATGCCGGTGCCGAACGCCTTCGAGATCGCCTCCTTCGCCGCGAAACGCGCCGCGAGAAACGGCGCGGGACGTTTGTGGGAAAGCGCGTAGGCAATCTCCGCCGGCCGCAGTATCCGGTTGATGAACCGCTCGCCGAACTTCTCGTGGGAGGCGGCGATGCGGGCGACTTCAATGATGTCGATGCCGGTGCCTAGGATCATGGGAACCGGGAGGCTTCACCCGGCGTAGCCTTCCATCGCCTTGAGCATCTCCTTCACGGCGGCCTCCAGACCGGCGAACATCGCGCGGGAGATGATGCTGTGGCCGATGTTCAATTCCACAAGATGCGGCACGAGGTGCAACAGCTGGACATTCTCGCAATTCAGCCCGTGCCCGGCGTTGACCTTCACGCCGAGTGCATGGGCTTGTTTCGAGGCCGAAATCAAACGTTCGATCTCCACCTGACGTTCCCGTTTCCGGTGAAAATGCTCCGCATACGTCCCGGTGTGCAACTCGATGAACTGCGCGCCAATTTTCGCCGCGGCGTCAACCTGCGCCGGGTCAGGCGCGATGAACAGGCTCACTTCAATCCCCGCGTCGTTCATCCGCTTGCGGGTGTCAGTCAACGCCGCCAGCTGCCCCGCTGCGTCGAGCCCGCCCTCGGTCGTCACTTCCTGGCGGCGCTCCGGCACCAGGCAGACGATGTCCGGCCTGGTCTTCAGCGCGAACGCCACAATCTCGGGCGTGTTGCCCATCTCCAGATTCAGACGCGTTTTGATCCGGCGGCGCAACTCCACGACATCGCGGTCCTGAATGTGGCGCCGGTCTTCCCGGAGATGCGCGGTGATGCCATGCGCGCCGGCGGATTCGCAGCCCAGCGCGGCTTTGATCGGGCAAGGTTCTCCGTCCGTGCGCGCACGGTAACGTGCCTCGCGAAGTGTGGCGACGTGGTCAATGTTGACCCCCAGTTTCAGTGACATGGGATGAGTTACGGCTTCTTGGCGGGCGGCGGCGCCACCGGCTTTGGCGAATTCGCCGGGCCGCGGGCCGCGGGGGAATTGGTTGCCGGGCGCGGCTTGAGCGAGGGCATCGGGCCCGGCAGTCCAAACTCAAACGGAAATCCCGGCGTGTCCAGCCAGAGCGAGAGCGTGGCGAGCTCGAATCCCGTAAACCCGACATGCGAACGACGGACAAGCACCAGCTCCTGCGGGCCCGTCTGCGTAATCTCCGTGGCTGTGTTGCCCAGCTTCGGGCCGATGTCCACCAGCCAGCGTTTGGAGGCGGTGTTTGTGGACGGCGTCCTCCGACGGTTGATCAAGCTCGCGAGCTGATAGAATTGCTTGCCGTGATTGAGCCGGTGTTCGGTGATCTCCCAGTCGTAGTAAACGAGGTTGGTGCGGCCGCGAATCTGCGCGAACAAATCATCGGGCACCGGCGTGTGTGTCGGAGACATGGGAAACAGCCCGCCGACGACATATTGATCCCTGCCGTTCGCGACAGGCGCCAGCCACGGCGTGATCCACGGCAGCCCGCCGGCCAGCAGGAGTTCATGCTTGTTCGTTCCAAAGAGGAATTTGCCCTGCAGGTTCGTGAAGCTGGAAAGCATCACGCGCGGCACGCCCAGCGACAGCTGCTGCATCGCGTTGGTGGCCTTCGGCACCGGCACCGCGAAATGCATGCGGCACTGCTCATTGTGCAGCCCCCACGCCGTGAATTGATTGGGCAATTCATCGAGCCCGAGCTCCGTGAACGCCTTCGCCTGTTTGAGAAACGGCGCCAGCCCCTGCCCGACCGTGAAGCTGGTCAGCGGCTCGCTCACGATGTTCGTGGGGATTTTCCACGGCTCGAAGGTCCAGGGAATCCTGCCCGAATACTGGAACCGAACCTCGGTGCGAAGGCCGTCGCCGCGACCGGAAACATTGGCGAGAACCGGCGGCAGGGGCCATTGCGACAAAATGGGAAACCACGCGCGCATCGCGGGAAGATCCGCGGCGACGTCGTAAATCTGGTTTGAAAGCGCGGGCACCGGCCGGCCGGATTTCTTCGCCTCGGCCAGCAGGGCCGGCAGCTGCGCCAACGTCCCATGCCCGAGGCCGACCAGCGTCCACCTGCCCGCGCGATACACCTGCAACACGTCGGGCGCCGGCGATTTCCTGACTTCCCAGCCTTTGAAACCTTCCGCCGTCAAATCCTTCTGCGTTCCCATTCTCCACGCCGTCGCGAGCTGGCGAAGGTTCCGGTCCCAGAGCTGCGCGCGGTCTTCAGCGAGCGAGACGGCCAGCGCGAGGTCGGCCTTTCCCGGCGTGCCGTGAACTTCAACCAAGGCTTCGGCGGCGAGAAGATCCTCAACCAGCGGCTTGAGCAACGGAGACTGATCCGTGACGCCCGCCGGAAGGCTCTCCCGCCAGAACGGCAGCAGCGCCGCGGATAATTTCTGCGCAATGTCAGCGCGCAGCGCCGCGGTGGACGGCAACGCTTCAATCTCCTTGAACCGCGCGGCGTTCGTTCCGGCAGGCAGCCCGGCCCGTCCCGAATAATGATAGCGGAAGAGCGGGCCCTTGTATGTTCGCGGCCCGGTGGCCTGCTCGAGGCAGCCTCCCACCAACAAGACCAGACCGATCCCCAACGCAGCGGCGACGTTTTTCATTGTGATTCACTTAGCTGCCAGAAGATCAGCCTCCTGGCAAATCCCAACCCGGGCGGACAACGATGCTACTCTGCCGTGTGTCATCGGCAGCCGCAACCCCCCGCCAGACAATAAAAAAGGCAGGCCACTGCCGGCCTGCCTGAGAAATGTTCCATCCGGCCCCGATTACTTGGCCTTCTCAGCCTTCTTGCCCTTGACGGCGGCCGGGCGGGCTTCGCCTTCCGCCTCGGCACGACGACCGCGCTTCTCGGTCTTTGGGGCCGCGTCCTTCGCGTCGGCAGCCTCAACCGGAGCAGCGACCGGGGTGAGGCTTTCCACCTTCACCTTCAGCGTGGCCTTCACTTCAGAATGCAGCCGCAGTTCGATTTCGTGCTCGCCCAGCGTGCGGATCGGGTGGTCGAGATGAATCTTCCGCTTCTCGAGCGAAATATCGAACTGATGCTTGAGTTCGTCCGCGATGGTGCCGCTGGTCACGCTGCCGAACATCTTGCCGTCGTCGCCGGTCTTCACCTTCACGAGGCAGGTGAGCTTGGTGATGCTCTTGGCGAGCTCGCTCATCGTGTTGAATTCATGCGCCTCGCGCTCGGCGCGGCGCTGGCGCAGCACTTCGAGACGGCGCTTGTTGGCCCCCGTCACCGGAATGGCGAGACCCTGGGGGAACAGATAATTGCGCGCGTAGCCCGCCGCGACTTTGACCTGATCGGACTCGCCGCCGAGGCCAACGATGTTGTGAGTAAGAATGACTTCAGTTTTTGCCATAACAAGAAAGCGTGTGGATGAATCGAATCAAAAAAATATCAGGAATCAAAACGGCACGTCATCATCAGGCGGCGGGCCCGCATCCTCAGCGGCCGCCGCGGGAGCCTGTGCCGGACGGCTCGGCGCGGGACGGGAACGAGGCGCGTCAGAATCGCCACCCTCGGAACCACCGCGGCCGCCCGAATCAAGAAAGCTGAAGCTCTCAAGCACAACGCCAAGCCGGCTGCGCTTCTGGCCGGTCTGCTTGTCATCCCATTGATCAAGCTTGAGACGACCTTCAACGAGAAGCGGCCGGCCCTTCTTCATGAACTGCGAGATGACTTCCGCCTGACGGCCAAAGGCATCGATGTCGATGAAGGTAACCTCTTCCTTCTTCTCGCCTGTCTCGGTAGTCCAGTTTCGGTTCACCGCCAGGGCAAACTTGGCAATCGCCTTGCCGTTCGGGGTGTAGCGCAACTCCGGGTCACGGGTGAGATTCCCCGCGAGGATGACTTTGTTGAAGCTGGCCATAATTTCTGGAGCTGGGGCGAAAGGCGGGGCCGGGCTACTTCGCCTCGACCGCCGCGGGCGCCTCGGTGAACAGCGCGCGGAACACGTCGCCGTTCAGGGCGAATTTGCCGTGCAACGCCGCGATGGCCGACGGCGCGCTGGCGAAGATGATGTTCACGTAGAAACCGGCCGTGTATTTTTTGTCGGCGACGCGGGAAAACGAACGCTTGTCCATCTTCTGCACCGTCTCGACCTTGCCGCCGGCATTGGAAATTTCGGCCGAGATGGCATCAATGGTTTCCTTGATGCCCTCTTCCTTGCCACTCGTGTTCAGGATGAACAGACCTTCGTATCGTTTCACTCGGATTACCTTTCGTCGTTGTCGCTAAATTTTGACTGAACCGTTAAATTGACTCATTGCCTTCGCCGCGCCCGACTGCAGCCAGCATTCCAGCTGCTCGCAGGCGCGCTGAAGGACTTTTTCCAGCACTTCCCGCTCCGCCGCGGTGAACTGCGAGAGCACATGCCCCGCAATCTGCCGCACCGCCGGATCCCGGCGGCCAATCCCAATCCGCTGCCGGAGATATTCCCGGGTTCCCAGGTGCTTCTCGATTGATTCGAGCCCGTGATGGCCGCCGCTGCTGCCGCTGCCGCGCATCCGGATTTCGCCCAGCGGCAAATCCGCATCGTCCACCACCACCGCCACCCGTCCGATCTCCAGCTTTTTGAACGCCATCAGCGTCCCCACCGACTCGCCGCTCAGGTTCATGTAAGTCTGCGGCTCGCAGAGCAGCACGCGTCTTCCGGCCGCTTCCGCCTTCGCCAGCCGCGCGGAAAACTTTTTTTCCAGCGCCCAGCCCGTTTTCCACAGGCCGGCCAGCCGTTCCACAACCATGAACCCGGCGTTGTGGCGGGTGCGCTCGTACTCGCGCCCCGGGTTGCCCAACCCCACAATGAGATGCTCGTTCTCCATGCAGGCCGAGCCGGGCTGAAATCAGCCCGCTGAAACTCACTTCTTCTTCTCGGCGGCCTTCTTGTCGTCGGCCTTTGCCGCGGCAGCCGGCGCCTTCGCCGCGTCGCCTTCTTCCTTCTTCTCCTTGATCATCTCCACTTCGCCGGTGGTCGTAGCCGCCGCTTCCGCCGCCGCCTCCTGCGCTTCCGTCACCGGAGCCTTCACCGCGAGCACGGAGAGATGCTTGTCACCGATAATTTCCACTCCTTCGGGAGTCTTGATTTCGCCGATGTGAATGGCCTTGCCGACTTCCAGCGCGGTCACATCCACCACGATCACTTCCGGCAAATCCTTCGGCAGGCAGCGGACCTTGACCTTGTGCAGGACGTGTTCCAGCACGCCGCCGCCGGTCTTCACGCCGACCGCCTCGCCCGTCGTTTCGACCGACACCATCACCGTGACCTTTTCGGTCTCGGAGATTTCCTGGAAATCAATGTGAAGCAG
>JBDHQG010000697.1:0-2700 GCA_039806925.1 Limisphaerales bacterium | reverse complement strand
CACGCGCTGGCTGAGCAGCGGCCCGATGTCGTGATACTCGAAGCCCTTGTCGCGGCCACCCGCGATCAGCCACACGTTCGGCTCGCCCGGCTGGGCCGTCGGCACCGCAAGGAGCGCCTTATGCACGGCGTCCAAGTTCGTCGCCTTGGAATCGTTGATGAACTTCACGCCGCCAATCTCCGCCACCAGCTCGCAGCGGTGCGCCGCGGGCTCGTACGATTTCAACGCCTCCACCATCGTCTCCAGCGGGATGCGGAGCACGCGTCCGACCGCCAGCGCGGCCATCACATTCTCGGCATTGTGCGGTCCGACGAGGCGCGTCTGGTTCATGTCGAGCAACGGCCCGTTCCAATCGTCCAGCCGGCTGATGATCAGGCTGCGGTCGAGATAAAGGTCCGCGCGACGATTGCTCGCGCTGAAGGTGATGACCTTCGACGGAATATTCACCTTCAACCCGCGCAGCTGCGCCAGCGCCTCACTCTGGACAATCGCCCAGTCGAACGGCTGCTGGTTCATGAACAGCCTGCCCTTCGCCAGCGCGTAGTCCGCCATGCGGTCGTAGCGATCAAGATGATCCGGCGTGATGTTCAACAACACGCCGACGGCGGGACGGAAATATTGAATCGTCTCCAGCTGGAATGAGCTGACTTCAAGCGTCAGGAAATCCAAATCCTTCGTTCGCTCGGCCACGGAACAAACCGGAAGCCCGATATTTCCCGCCGCGAGCGTCTTGATGTGATGCGCCGTCAGCAGACGCTCGACCAGCTCGGTCGTGGTGGTCTTGCCGTTCGTGCCGGTGATGGCGACGTTCAGGCAGAGCGAATGTTGGTAGCCCAGCTCGAACTCGCCGAGGATCGGCACCTTGCGCTGGTTCAGCTCCTGCAAGATCGGGTTCGACCATGGCACGCCGGGGCTGACCACCGCGAGATCGAAATTCACGTTCGGCGCTTCCTCCGCGCCGAGTTCCACGACCACGCCCTGGGCTTTCAACTGCGCCGCGTCACGCTGAAGCGCTGGCGAGTCCGCGCTGTCAAGCGCCAGCACCCGCGCGCCACGCTGGCGCAACAACTCCGCCGCTGCGAGCCCGCTTTTGCCGAGGCCGAGGACGAGGACAGTTTTATGTTCGAGGGAGATCATTTGAGTTCACGCATCACGCGTCACAAGGAAATCGTGATGCGTGATTCGTTTACCGAATCTTCAAGGTACTTAGCGCCACCACGGCGCACAGGATGCACAGGATGTAAAACCGGATGACGACCTGCGTTTCGTGCCAGCCCTTCTTCTCGAAGTGATGATGCAGCGGCGCCATCAGGAACACGCGCTGGCCGGTGCCATACTTGCGCCTGGTGTATTTGAAATAGCCGGTCTGGATGATGACCGAGAGCGCCTCGGCCACAAACACGCCACCCGCGATCACCAGCATCAACGGCTGATGAATCAGCACCGCGATGATTCCCAACGCGCCACCGAGCGCCAGCGATCCCGTGTCGCCCATGAACACGCGCGCCGGATGGCAGTTGAACCAGAGAAAACCGAGACCCGCGCCAATCATGCCGAGGCATATCACCGTCAACTCGCCCGCGCCCGCCACATACGGCATTTGGAGGTAGCCCGCCGTGCGGAAGTTGCCCGCGAGATACGTCAACGCCGCGAATACTGTGGTGACGATCAGCGTGCAGCCAATCGCCAGGCCATCGAGACCGTCGGTGAGATTCACCGCATTCGAGCTGCCCACGATGGCCACCGAGGCGAGCATGAGCCCGATGACCGTTCCGACCGCGCCCGTCGCCACGGGATATTTCACAAACGGCACCATCACTTCGGTGATCAGCTTCTCCGTATGTGGATCGCGCCAGAGGTAGAAGGCGATGAAAATGCCGAGCGCGCATTGCACCCAGAGCTTGAGGTTCGCCTTCGCGCCCTTGTTGCTCTGCCGGGTGATCTTGGCGTAGTCGTCGTAAAAGCCCAGGCCCGCGAGCACCAAAACCGAAATGAGCGTCAACGCGACATGCGTCGTCCATTGCGCCCAGAGCAGCGCCGTCACGTCCATCACGCCCACGATCAGGATTCCGCCCATCGTCGGCGTGCCGCGCTTGGAGGACGTCCGCGCCCCCAGCCCGCCCGCTTCCTCGGCCTTGTCCACGTAGTCCTGGCCGAACTTCAGGCGCTTGAGCCACGCGATCACCTTCGGCCCGAGCCAGAGGCTCAGCGCCAGCGCCGTGATCAACGCGCCCGCGCCGCGAAAGCTGATGTAGCGGAACAGCCGGAGGAACGAGAGCTCCTCCTGCCATGCCGTGTTCTCCGCCGCGTGCAGCAGGTATTGGCTGAGATAATAAAACATTCGTCAGGAGTGACACTCTAGGAACACGTTTGAGTTACCTGAAGTTTCAACTCGTAAAGACTTCATGAACCCTTCATGAAGCCGCGCGCAAGGCCTCCCCCACCTTTTCCAATCCGGTCGAGCGCGACGCCTTCAGCAACACCACATCACCCGGCCGCACGAGCTCTTTCACCGCCGCCGCCGCCGCCGGCACATCCGCAAACTCACTGACATCTTTCAAACCCGCTGCTTCGGCGGCTTGTGCGGTTTCGCGAGCGAAACGTCCGACCGCCACCAGGCGATTCACGCCGAGTTCGAAGCTGCGCTGACCAATCTCCCGGTGCGCTTCCGCCGTGTGCTTGCCCAGTTCCGCCATGTCA
>JBDHQG010000059.1:0-11957 GCA_039806925.1 Limisphaerales bacterium | reverse complement strand
TCCTCCAGCTTCTCGCGCGCAGCGATGGCGCGTTGGTGAGACTCCAGCGCGAATGCGTCCTGCTTCTCGCGCGTGATGCCATGCTCGCGCGCCAGCACTTCAGCGGTCTCGCCCATGTTCAGTCCGCACACGGGATCGGTGAGACCAAGCTGGAGACCGATGCGCGGTTTGAAGTCCGACGGGCGGAACGAGAGCATCGCGCCAAGCTTCTGGCCGAAGGAGCGCGCGCGGGACAGCTTCGCAAACTTGGCCGCCGCCTGATGCGTGTAGAGCAACGGCACCTGCGACATGCTTTCCGTGCCGCCGACGACGAAGATCTCGCCGCGACCCGCGAGCATCTTCTCGTAGGCCTGCGTGAAGGCTTCGCAGCCGGAGGCGCAGTTGCGATGCACGGTGAAGGCGGGGACATGTTCGGGAATGCCGGCCCGCAGCGCGATGACGCGGGCGACGTTTGCGGCATCGGCTGGCTGGCCGACACACCCGAAGATAACTTCATCGATGAGCGCGGGGTTCAGACCAGTCTTGGCGAGCAGCGAGCTCACGACGATGCGGCCGAGTTCCTCGGGACCGAGGCGGGCGAGGTCAGTGCCCATTTTGGAGAACGGCGTGCGGACGCCGTCAACGATGACCATGCGTGGTGCATTCATGATTTCACCTCAACATTGCTGGATGGATTGATTGCCGAAGAATGGATAACGCCTGCGGACGACAGGCCGGACGACATGGCCGGCGAAAGTGACGGCGCAGCGGTGGATTCGGAAGATGTTTTCTTGGGACGGCGGTCGAGAACCTTCTGCTCCTTCAGTTGAACGCCGACGCCGAGCAGGTGGCGCATCTCGTCGATGTCGTGATAAACGATGCGGTTCGGGCGAATTTCCGTGCGTTCAGAGAAGCGATTGTTCAACTCGCGCGACAGCCTCTCTTCGGAAACGTCATTGAGCTTCTGCACATGGAGGATCAGCTCATCAAGTTCGAGCGGATCGTCGTTGTGCTTCCGAATCTCCAACTGCCAGGCCCCGATGTTCGGCGCGTCGTCGAGCACATGCTCGAGCTGGTTGAAATCCACGAGCGTGCCCTTGATCTTGTCGAGCTGCATCGATTTTACCTCGGAGTTCCGAGAAATTTTCCCGATGAGCCGCGGCACCGTGCGGCCGCAGTGCGGGCACGGCATGTAAACCAATCCGCCTTCGATGATGTCCCCGGTGCGGTAACGAAGAACGACGCTCCCGCGCGCGTCCAGCGGCGTGAAGACCAATTCGCCGGGCTCGCCTTCGCCGACCGCGATGCCAGTCTTGGGATTGACGACCTCGAAGATGCCGAGATCCGGATAGAGATGATAACCCGACGGCGTTTCATCAACGTCGAACGGACATTCCGCCCACGCCATCTTTGCCTCAGTGAACCCGTAGGTGGAAAGCACCTGGACGTTGGGCGAGCCGAGCTTGGCGGCGAGATTGCGCAGCTTGCGACGCATGCCTTCGGCGACCTTTTCACCGCCCAGCACGAGGCGTTTGAGCGTATCGCAGCGGATGCCCTCGTCCACCGCATGGGTCAGCACATGGTAAAGGAACGTGGGCATGCCGATGAGAACGTCCGGTTTGATCTTTTGGATCATGCGGAGATTTCCGTCCGTGCCCATGACCTTGCCGCCACCGGTGCCAACGGTGAAGACGCCGAACTCGGTCGAGGCATAGTGCGTGATCCAGAACGCGAGATGCGGCGCATACGGAAACATGTTCAGCATCCGGTAGTCGCGCTTCGCATCGCAGACTTCCATGACGCGTTTGCCGGCGACGCTGAGGCGATCAATGTCGTAGTTCGTGTAGAGGAATGGAACCGGGTCCGCCGAACGCCCGGTCGTGCTCGTCATGAAGATCGGGCGATACTCGATCTCCAGCTCGCGGCGAACCGCTTCGCGACCGTGCAACAGCGCGCGTCCAACCGTGGACGGGCGCTTCGCCAGAATCTGCTGGTCGGGAATGAGAATGAAATCGCGCGAGCGTTGCGGATGCTCGGGTGTGTTCACCAGATCGGCTTTCGACGTGAACGGGATCTGCTCCAGATCTTCCACCGAGCGGATGGACTCAGCCTTCAATCCATGACGTTCGAACAGCTCGCGGTAGAACGCGGAAAATGGCACCACCACGTCGCGCAGGTAGCGATGCAACTTCTCGCCCTGGAGTCGGAGAATGACGTCCTTAGGCAGTTGTTGCCATTGTGTGGTGAGCAATTGGGACTTCATACGTCGGCTCCTTTCGGTTGACCAGGGCTTTGATTTCTTCCAGATGCGCCTCCGCTTCGCGGCGGCCGATGGAGATGTATTTGCCAGGGCGACGGAAGTCGTGCCAGCGACCGTCGAACGACAACGGCCGCACCACGACATCCGCGAACTGGCAGGCATGCTCGGCGACCTGCATCTGCGCGCCGTTGAAGCTGCGCAGAATCGTGTCGAGCACGTTGCCGGGTGCGAAGTAGTTGAGGTAGCGATTGAGGAAGGATTTGATCTGATTCGTCTTTTTGCCGCGACGCGAGTCGCGTTCACGGCTCATTTCAAGATGCGTGCGGAGATAGGCAGGGGTGGGAATCGTGTTGATGGCAATGATGCGTTCGATGCCCATCTCTTCGAGCACATCGACGGGCAACGGGTCCGCGATGCCGCCGTCGATGTAGAGTTCACCGTCTACTTCCACAGGAACACAGGCACCGGGGATCGCGCTGCTGGCGTGGACAGCCGCCGCAACTTCTCCCGACGAGAAGACAACTCGATCCAGCGTGGCGAGATGCGTGGCGACGATGCGCAGCGGGCGGACGAGTTCGGAAAAATGCGCCTCACCGATGGCGCGCTTGAGGCGTTGTTTCACCTTTTCACCACGGAGGAATCCCTGGCGAGGCAGGATGAACGGGTCGATGAGGTCGAACAGCCCCCAGCGATGTTCGAGTTCGCGAGCCTGACGTTCCATCGCCACGCCATCGTAGCCCGCCGCCCAGACCGCACCGATGTAGGAGCCCATGCTGCAACCGGCGACGACATCGACCTCGATGCCGTTCTCCTCGAGGACTTGGATGACACCGATGTGAGCCAAGCCACGAGCACCGCCGGAAGAGAGAGCCAGACCGACACGGCGATGACCAACTTCACGGGCGAGACGGCGAATGTCGGAATTGAAATCGCGATCCGGCCAGCGACGAAGCCCTTGTGCCGCGGCCAGTGTCGGACAGCCGTGGATGAAGCCGTGGACCGCACCGCCCATCTGCTTCAAAAGCGCGTTGAAATGCTCCTCGCTCTTTTCGCGGCAGGCGATGGTTCGGACATTGACGCGTTCACCACGCGGATGGGCCTGAAGCCCGCGCAAAAGCAGGTCGCGCGCGTAGAGATCCTCGGTCCTTGGCTGGATCAAAAGAAAAGCGCGGTTTGACTCCAGCAAGCATTTCAGCAGAAGCGATGGCGTCGCTTCATTCCCCGCATGAAGCACGAGATGCTGGAAATGCGTTGCGCAGTGTTCCACGAACGAATTTAGCGACTCCTCGTCTTCAAAGCTTTCGGGCGGCTGCAATCGAAGGATGGCGACCCCGCCCTCCGTTGTCTCGATCTGGCTGGCCAACCCAAACTCGCCATTGATTTGCGCCCGAGCCTTCGACCAGGCCGCCAGCGAGTAGCGGGTGCCCGGAACGGCCAGGTGAACAAGCAATACGCTCGAGCCCGTTTCAGCCCGGAGGGAATGCGAGAACGTCTCGGAGATGAACTCGGTCGGGAGAAGGGCGGAAGCGGCGCAAACAGTGACGACCCGGTCCGGCTTCGCTGGCGGAAGGACCGGAGAACGGGACCGGGACGAGGGCAGAAGAATTCTCCTGCGTTCAGCTTCCGGACTTAGAGAATGAATTTGGACATTCATCACCGTCGCCTTGACCGCGACGGTGCTGAGATAAGGCACCTTGCTCTCTTCAGCTCCTGGAGCTGAAGTTCAGCGGACCGTCGCCGGTCATGATGTTACGAGCGCTGCTACCTAAGTTCATTGTGCCTTATACCAATATAAAACGACTTCTCATCACGTCAATCGACGAGAACATATTTCTCGGGAAAAAATGATGAAAACTTTAATGGACGGAATGCCCCGCCGCCATCCGCCTAGAAATAGCGGAAGAAGGACTTGCTGCGGAGCCGCTCAATCCACTTCTTCTGGAGACGCGCACGCTCCTGAAGCAGCAGATCCTTTTCGATCTCGTCGCGCACTTCAGCCAGGGATTTGGTCCGGGCAATCTGCTTTTCTTCGACCAGCATCAGGTAAAAAACCTGTGGGGCGGGCACCCTGTCGGCAGAACCCTTGCCTTCGCCAGGCTTCACTTCTTCCACGAACGCGTCCTTGTCCCTCTCGTTGAATCGCCGCGCGACAACCAGTTCACCACCCTGGTCGTGCTGGCTCACCCAGTAGCTGCCATCAGCTGCCGAGCTCATGCTGATCACCCGGCTGCACACGCCGGTGGCCGACGAATAAGCCACCTCCCATAATCCCCGGCGCAATTGTGAGTCCTGCTTCCAACCCCAAGATCCCCCCTGGCGTCGATCCGCGCCTTCCGAATAGGTGGAGGCCATGTCGGCAAAGGGCGCGCCGCCATCAATCTTCGCCTTGATTTGCGTGGCCAGTTTGCGCACTTCCTCCACATCGGCATTCTGTGGACGGTTCAGCACGATGACGCGCATCTTCACCTGATCGCCCAGCTTGTAACTCGCGGAGTTCGTCTGGTAATGCCGCTCGATTTTGGCGGGAGAAATGAGCAGCGCCTCGCGGACATTTTTTTGCTCCATGATGTACTTGATGATCTTCTCGCGCTCACGCTGGCGGAAGGTTTCCCAAGTAATCCCCTGCGCCTGCAACGTCTTGGTCAACGTCACACGATCACCAAACTGCTCCCGGATCCGATCCTTGATACGATCTTCGATATAACTCTCCTGAATCACGCCTCCCAGACTTTTGAAATCGCGCAAGATCAATTGCTGATCTATCAATGCTTCCAGCGCCTCCGTCAATGCCCCGACGCGCTTCTGCTCGAAAACTTCCGGGTTGTTGAAGTAAGTCCGCCGATACAAGTCAATCGCATCAGCCGACGCCTGCCGGACATCCTGCACCGTGATCACCGTGTCATCAGCAATGGCCGCAATGCCGTTCACGAGCTCGAATTCAGCCCGGACAGAATCAGCGGCCAGTACCGCCATGATGGTGATGAGGATCGTCTTTCTCATGCGAAGGCGGGCGGATACTAGAAACGCACCTTCGCAGGGTCAAGGAACGTCCCGCCAAATCTTCGCCAGCGATCCGCAGGAAACCGGCAGCTACGGCGACGATGGAAACCGCCAGACCCAATCGCCCCGTTGAGGATCGAACGCGCTGCCTGATTTCGAAACGCCCGGCTCCCCGCCGTCGTCCGATTGATTCCAGCCCACCGAGTAGAGAACAAAGCGACCTCCGGTTTCCCGGCGATACCTGGGCAATTCTCCAGAAATCACATCCGTCGGAATGTGCGCGATAAATTCCGGCACCAATGGATCCAGTCGTTCCGGATAATCTCCGTGCTTAAGGCGGTAACGCTCCACGGCACAGGCAATGGCCGCAAGATCTGCCACCGTCTGGCCGTGCGCGAATTTCGAGGCCGATTTGCCGACCGCCGGCAGCAACATCCGCGCGAACAGGTTGAACACTCCCGCCTGCTTGAGTTCCGGCGCCTCGTCCACCGTCATTGCCAGATCGACGTTCACGCGGCGCTTCTCCGCGTCCACCACCGGCAGGCATCTCTCTTGAAAGAGCCGGTTCAAGGTGACCTGATTCAAGCGAAACCATCCCGACGGGATGAGCCGCCCCGCTGCCCACGCCGGGGCTTGACCGCTGCCGTCAGCTGGATCACCGAAGCTGGGAAAGGACGTCCTGCCCGTCCGCAGTTCGTCAATGGCCACATTGCCAAAGGCGCGCTCGGTCCGAATCGCCCGGACGTAGGCGGAACAAAGGTCGATCCCGGCAAACAGCTTCTGCATCTCGCGCAACTGTGCGTCCGACCACTCGTGCCGGACGATGCCTTCCCAAACCGGCTGGATCGCCTGCTGCAAGACGGCGATACGGACAAGCTGCGAAATCAACAACGGCTCGTTGTTCAACGCGTCCGCCAGGCGCAAGCCCAGCTTCACGTCAGCCAGCGCCTCCTGTTTCTCCCCGGCCCTGAGTCTCGCCACGGCCCGCAGCCGAAGCGTTTGGGAAATCCCCCGGATTGGAGCCAGATGCGGCAGAAGCATCCGGAAATTCTCGTTGTAATCGAGCCGGAACACGCTGTGAGGCCGGCCGCTGGCGGCGGTCAACTCGTCCAGTTCGGAGTCAAACTGCTTCAACACCGAGAGGACGCCCCGCGCCGCTGCCGGCGCATCTGATGACGTTCCCGACGAATCCGCCGAGAGAAACTGATGCCATTGCACCAGGTCCACCGGCGCCGCCAACTGCCACTGGCCCGCATTCGGAGTTTTCCGCCGGCCTGGATTTTGAAGCGGTGCTCCAATCGCCGAAGCCCGATCCTTCAGTTGAAGATTGTTCCACACGACGGGACTGCCCGGGGCTTTGGAGAAATCAACCAGCGCGGCGAGCAGCGGAGTTGACGCAAAGTTCTGGTCATCCGGGACCGATGCCGGAATGAAATCCTTGATTTCAAACTTCTCACCCTTTTGCTCCCACTCCGCGCGGAAGGCTTCCCATTCCCGCTCTCCACGGAGGTTGAGGTAGAAATACGCTCCAAAAAGAACCAAGACCAAGAGCAGGAAAAGGCCCGCAAGGACGATCAACAAACGCCGGAGCAAGGACGGTGATGCACCAGTGGTGGACAGGTCAGACATGAACCCTTGGACCGGGGTTCAGTCAATTCCTCACGCAAAATTCCCGCCGCCGCCAGTTCGGATCAGCCCAGCCGCACTTCCTTGCCGCCCGCAGCCGAAGCATAGAGGGCGTCGAGCACCTGCTGCACCTTCAGCGATTCTTCCGGCGGCACGAGCATTTTCTTTCCGTCCAGCACGCATTGAACGAAATGATGCACCCGATCCTCCGGGAACGGCACCTTGCTGGCGTTGTATTGGATGGTTTCCTGCGCATCGATGGTGTTCCGAAACATTTTCGCCGGAAACAAACTGAAGCCCGCCGCGGTGCCAAACAGGTCGATGCCATACTCGCGCGCCTGCTGGTTCTGGAAGCACGCCCAGCCCACCTCCATCGAAATGCTCCGGCCGCTCTTCATCCGAAGCAGCGCCACACCGTAGTCCTCCACGTCAAACGGCTTCTTCGGGTCCACCTCGCCGCGTCCCCAATCCATCTCGCCCAAACCGCGCGGGCCGAATTTCGCATAGGTCTGCGCGGAAACCGTCGTGACCTCGAACTCCTTCATCAAATGCAGGCACGTATCGAGCAGATGCACGCCCAGATCGTAGATGCATCCTCCGCCCGCCTGGTTCTTTTGAGTGAACCACGAACCGATGCGCGGAATGCCCGCGCGCCGCAGCCAGAAGCAGCGGATGTGATACAACTCGCCCAAGTCCCCGCGATCGATCACCTGTTTCGCCAGCTGGGTGTACCGGTTGAAGCGGAAGTTCTGCGCGACCATCAACGTCCGCTTCATCGACTTCGCCGTCTCGATCATCTTCACCGCGTCCTTGGCGCTGGTCGCCATCGGCTTCTCCACCAGCACATGCTTGCGCGCCTTCAACGCCTCAATGGCAACCGGGGCGTGAAGATGATTGGGGAGCGCGATGATGACGGCATCGATGTCCGGCTGCTCCAGCAACTCGCGATAGTCCGTGTAACTTCGCGGCACGTTGTAGCGCACCGTCGCCTCCCGCGCCCGTTGGGCGTTGACCTCTGCCATCGCCACGGCCGCCGCCCGATGGCATGTGGTGAGACTGTGCAGGTGGTCCATGCCGATTCCCCCCACTCCGATGACCGCACAACGAAGCCTGTCTGACATAGCGCTTGGACAATGATGAGTTTAGTGCATCCGTTGAAACTGAATCACTTATAGTTTTTATGCCTCGCCGTGGTCAAGAAAAGACCGGCCTTCGGGAAAGAATTATCCGGGAAGACGTCCGCCGTCTCACGCCGCCAAACCGCACACTTGAACACTTGCCGCCGTTCCAGACCGTAGCGCGATCTTCTTCAGCAACGTTCATGGTATGGAGCGAAAGCAGCCACGGAAATGTCGCAAGCAAAGACGGCGTTTCCTCCGCCAGCATTCAAACAAGCCCGGCTGGCCGCCATCGTCACGACGCGCCGAGCCTTTGACTTCGCCGCGCGTTCCTGTTCCCCTCTGTGCCAATGCACTTGAATCGGATCGTTTGGCAAGTCGTGCCATTGCTGCTTGGCATGACGGTCTGCGCGTCCGCGGCCACGCCGGACCTCATCGTCTGGCCGGACACGCTCAACCCGGTGATCGTGGGCCGCGACTACCCGGTCAGCAGCTGCGACGTTGTCGAAGGTTGCGCGCTGCCGGGGCCGCGCCGCTACCTCATCTTCACCACGGAGACGCGCAACATCGGCGACGCGGACATCGTGCTCGGCGACCCGTCGCGCAACACGAACTTCGTTTTCGCGCCCTGCCACGGGCACTACCATTTCAGTGACTTCGCGGACTACCGGCTCGTGAACAGCGCCGGACAACAGGTCGCCATCGGGCTCAAATCAGGCTTTTGCCTTGAGGACGTTTCGCGGTTCGACTTCAACAACGGCCTCGCCCTCGCGAAATACGACTGCAACAACCAGGGCATCCAGCGCGGATGGGCGGACGTCTACAGCCGCAACCTCCCCTGTCAATGGGTGGACATCACCGATGTGCCGGCCGGCGTTTACCTGCTGGAGATCGAGGTGAACCCGGTCGGCCGCCTCGTGGAAAGCACGCGCACGAACAACATCACCCGCCTCAGCCTGGTCATCGACGCCCCCTGCTCCGGCCCGCCGTTGAACGACGACTTCGAAAACGCCTTCGTCATCTCGAACCGCATCGACACGGCCTTCTCGTCCACCAGCTGCGCGACCGGCGAGCCGGACGAGCCCGATCATCCCGGCACGCGGGCGACCAACTCCGTCTGGTTCCGCTGGACGGCGCCCTACAGTGGCAGCGTCGTGATGACCACCGAGGGCAGCTCGCTCGACACCGTGATGGAAGTTTACCGCGGCACCAACCTCGCCTCGCTCGTTTCGGTGCGCGGCAATGATGACGACGGCCAGAAACAAACCAGCCGCGTGACGTTCAACGCGGCCAGCAACACGACGTATCACATCGCCGTCGCCGGCTACACGAATTCGCAGGGAGGCGTGGCCTTGAACATCAACCCCGGCGGCAACGACTTCTTCGCGAACTTTCTCACGCTCGCCGGCAGTTCCGGCACCGTGGCGGGCCGCAACACCACGGCGCGGCGCGAGGCCGGCGAACCGGGATTTCCCGGCGGCAACGGCACGAATTCCGTCTGGTTCTGCGGCCAGGTGCCGCTTGGCGGCCTGCTGCGCTTCGACACCGAGGGCAGCAACTTCGACACATTGCTCGCGGTCTACACCGGCAGCCGCATCACCAACCTCGTGCTCGTGGCCTCCGACAATGACTCCGGCACCAACAAAACCAGCCGGCTCTATTTCCAGGCCGAAGCAGGGACGAATTACTGGGTGGTGGTGGATGGCGTGAACGGGCAATCCGGCTTCTACCGCCTGAACTGGGGCGCGCCCGGCCCGGGGCCGCGCTTCGACACGTTCCGCGCCCTGCCCGATGGATCGAAACAGCTCGAACTGGCCGGCACGATCGGCGACCGGTATCGTGTGGAAACATCCGGCGACTCGCGGGCATGGACCAACTGGATGCGTCTGACGAACCTCACCGGTCGGATTCAATTCATCGATCCGGTGACCAGCGAAAATCCGCGCCGGTTTTATCGCGCCGTGCTGGTGCCTTGACCGGAACGATGCAGCGGAAAGCAAATCCGGCAAATGCGATCACTCGGGCGGCTGTGGGTGTGGACGCGGCGGCGGCGGTTGAAATGCCGCGCATCGTGGTTCCGTGCTTCCCCGGGGCGGTCGCCTGTGGATAATTCCCGCCGATGATTACGTTTCTGCGCGGCAAACTGGTCGGAGCGCTGCCCACGCAAGCCACCATTGAGGTCAATGGCGTCGGCTACGAAGTGCTCATCCCGCTTTCGTCCTTCGACAAGCTCCCGGCCCCCGGCGCGGAAGTGCAGATCCTCACCCACCTTGCGATTCGCGAAGACGCCCATGTGCTCTACGGCTTCATGACCGCGGCCGAGCGCGATCTGTTCCGCCTGCTCATTCACACCGTCAGCGGTATCGGACCGAAGATCGCGCTCAATGTTCTCAGCGGCATGAACCCCGTCGCGCTCCGCGGCGCCGTGGCCAATGGCGACGTGAAGGCGCTCTCGCAAATTTCCGGCGTCGGCAAGAAAACCGCCGAGCGCATCGTCGTCGAGCTGAAGGACAAGATGGGCGCGGCCGGCGCGTGGGAAGCCAGCAGCGCGCAGCGGGCGCTCTCCGACGCGGATCAAAAAGTGAACGACGCCGTGCTCGCGCTCATGGCGCTCGGCTTCAAGCAGCCCGAGGCGCACGACGCCATCCGCGCCTCGCAGGCGGCGCTGGGCGCGCAGGCGAGCGTGGAAGAGCTCGTGCGCGCGAGCTTGAAGAAAGGCGCGTGATGCCGGCGGCCGAAGTCATGTCGAAACCAGCCCAACCACAACGCAGCGGAGTGGTGATCCCGCACCAGCCGAAGTGGCATCAACGCCTCGCGGCGCGGCTCATCTATCTCTTCGCGCGCACGGTCTCGGCGACGCTTCGTTACGAATGGCACGATGAAACGGGCCTCTTGAAAAACGGCGGCGGCCAGCGCGTCATCTTCTGCATCTGGCACAACCGGCTCGCGCTCTGCCTCGATATTTACCGGCTTTACCTGAGCGCCATCGGACGCGAGCCGCGCATGGCCGCGATGGTCAGCGCGAGCAAGGATGGCGGCATGCTCGCGCGCGTTCTCCAGCTCTACCAGGTGCAGCCCGCGCGCGGTTCGACGAGCCGTCGCGGACGCCAGGCCTTGCTCGAGCTCATCAGCTGGGCTGAGCGCGGATACGACCTCGCCATCACGCCCGACGGCCCGCGCGGCCCGTGTTACGTCGTGCAGGACGGCGTGATCACGCTCGCGCAGATCACTGGGCTGCCGATTGTGCCCGTGTCCTATTCGCTGGGCTGGAAGATTCGCGTGAAGAGCTGGGATCGCTTCCAGATTCCGCTGCCATTCGCCAAGTGCGTGATGCGGCTCGCACCACCTGTCGCGATTCCGCGGGAAGCGAGCGGGGAGGAGCGCGAGAAACTCCGCCAGGAAGTTGAAGCGCGTCTCAAGGCGATCACAAGGGATTGATCGGCGCGAGCGGGCTTTACCAGGCTCCGAAGTCCACCTCACGCGAGGCCTGTTTCGGAGATCGGGTTCAAGACGGCGGCGGAAAGCCCGTCTGGTAGTGCCGGTACCTCGCGACGACGGACAGCACATACTTCTTCGTGCCGGGAAAATCCATCTGCTCCATGAACTCCACGCTGTTGGTGATCGTTCCACTCTTGCTCCACTTCGCGACGCGCCCCGGCCCGGCGTTGTAGGCCGCCAGCGCATAGATCATGGGATTGTCCGTGCCGCGATAACGTGTCAGCAGCTTGCGCAAATACCACGCGCCGCAGTCGGTGTTCTTCGCCGGATCAAACAGCTCGTGATGCGCGAACATGGTGAAACGTTGCGCGGCGGCCCAGTCAGTCGCCGTGTCCTTCATGATCTGCATCAAGCCCGCTTCGCCGCTTGTGCCGCGCGCGTTGGGATCAAACCAGCTCTCACGCCAGACCACGGCCTTCACCAGCGCTGGCTCCACACCGTGTTTCCGGCTGGCGGCGAGAATGACGGCGTCCTGG
>JBDHQG010000696.1:0-2707 GCA_039806925.1 Limisphaerales bacterium | reverse complement strand
CGGGACGCCATCGCACAGCGCGAGATTGGGTGCTGGGTGTTCGACGAGGCCCATTGCCTGTCCAAGTGGGGTCACGATTTCCGCCCGACTATCTTTATGCGGGCCGGTTCATCCGTGAGTTTGCCCAGACCCAGGGCAGCGCCATTCCTCCCATTGCTTGCTTCACCGCGACTGCCAAGCGGGATGTGCGCGAGGAGATCATCGCCTATTTCAAGACCGAGACCGGCCGGGGACTCCTTCTCTTCGAAGGCGGTGTCGAGCGCGACAACCTGCGCTTCGAAGTCCAGACCATCACCGGTCATGGCAAAATGGAGCGCATCCATGACCTGCTCTCCGACCGGCTCCAGTCGGGGAATGCCGGCAGCGCCATCGTTTTCCGCGCCACCCGGGACGCCACCGAACTGACGTCCGAATACCTGCGGGCCAAGGGATGGAAGGCCGAGCGATTTCATGCCGGCCTGACGCCGCCGGAGAAGAAGCGTATCCAAGACGAGTTCCTGGCCGGGGACATCCGGATCATTTGCGCGACCAATGCCTTTGGCATGGGCATCGACAAGGAGGATGTGCGGCTCGTGATTCATGCCGACACCCCGGGTTCGCTGGAGAACTACTTGCAGGAAGCAGGCCGGGCCGGGAGGGATGGAAACTCGGCGGAGTGTGTCCTGTTGTTCGCTGAGGAGGATTGCGAACACCAGTTCCGGATGGGGGCTTTCTCGGAATTGAGCCGCCGTGACATTGCCCAGATCCTGCGAACGCTCCGGAAGTCGGCGCGAGGCGGTCACGACAAGGTCGTGATTACCGCCGGTGAAATCCTCCGGGATGAGGACATTGAAACCGACATCGATGTGCAGGACCGCAGTGCCGACACCAAGGTGCGGACCGCCATTTCCTGGTTGGAACGATCCGGCTTCCTCCAGCGCGACGAAAACATCACCAACGTATTCCAGGCTCGCCCGCTGGTGCGGGATCTCAAGGAGGCTGAATCCAAGCTGCGCGACCTCCACCTTTCGGACTCCGAGCGAGGATTGTGGCTGGCCATTCTCCGGGAGGTGATCAATGCCGGAACCACCGAAAGCCTGACTGTTGATCGTCTGGCCCTGTTGCCGGAATTCACGAACTACGCCCGGGGAAATCCGGCCGCCCTCGCCAACCCGGAGTATGTGAGCGCCAAGGTGCTGAAGATTCTGAGCAGCATGGCACAGGCGGGGTTGATGAAGCGCGACCTGCTCCTGAACGCCTTCGTGCGTTACAAGGTCGCCGACCATTCGCGGCTGCGGTTGGACCGTGTGCTGGCCTTGGATCGTCGGCTCGTTGATGTCCTCGCAATTGAAGAACCCGACCCCGAAGGCTGGATGCCGCTGTCATTGCGGTTGCTGAACCAGCGCCTCCTGGATGCAGGCTGTGAGTCATCCCGGGAGATGGTTCATTCGCTGCTCAAGAGTCTCAGCGAGGATGGTCGCGGCTTTGCCGGCTCCCATGGCAGCATTGATCTTCGTTACCTAGGCCGGGATTCCTACCGCGTCCGCGTGCGCCGGGCGTGGTCGGTCATTTCCGAGTTGGCGGAGAAGCGGCGGCGCGTGGCCACCGTCGTCCTCGACACATTGCTCGGCAAGATTCCGGCAGATACTTCACCCCGGGCAGATTTGCTGGTCGAGTTCTCGTTCGATGAATTGCATCAGGCCATCGAACAGGATCTGGTGCTTCGTTCGGAGGTAAAAGACATTGATGCGGCCGTGGAGCGGGCGTTGATGTTCCTCCATGAGCAGCGCGTTCTGGTTTTGCAGCAGGGACTGGCAGTGTTTCGCTCGGCCATGACCATCCGCCTCCACGCCGAGGCGAAGGGGGAGAAATACAAAGCCAGCGACTATCAGCCACTGGAGCACCATTACCACGAGCGCGTGCTGCAGGTGCATGTGATGAGCGAGTATGCCCGTCGGGCGCTGGAACGGATGAAGGAGGCGTTGGAACTGGTGCTGGCCTACTTCACTTTGGACAAGGAGCAATTCACCCGGCGCTACTTTGGAACAAAGCCCGATCTGCTCAAGCACGCCACGACGGCTCAATCGTATCAACGGATCGTCACGGATCTGGAAAACCCCGCGCAGATGAAGATGGTGACGGCGCCTGTTTCGCGGAACATGCTCATCCTCGCCGGGCCGGGATCGGGAAAGACCCGGACGGTGGTTCATCGCTGTGCGTATCTGTTGCGGGTGGAAAGAGTCCGACCGCAGAGCATTCTGGTGTGCTGCTTCAATCGTGGTGCAGCCCTCGAATTGCGCCGCCGCCTGGCCGACCTGGTGGGCCATGACGCCCGCGGTGTGACGATCCTTACCTATCACAGTTTAGCGATGCGGTTGTTGGGTCACTCCTTTGCCGGCCGCAATGGCGCCAACGAGCGTGAAATCAACTTTGACGCCCTGATCGCCGATGCCGTTAAGCTGCTGCGTGGCGAAGATGTTCCCGCTGGCCTGGAGGCGGACGAGGTCCGGGATCGGTTGCTCGCGGGCTTTCAATACATTCTGGTGGACGAATACCAGGACATCGACGAGCCCCAGTATCAGATGATCAGCGCCATTGCGGGGCGGACCCTCGACGACCCGGACTTGAGGCTATCGATACTGGCCGTGGGTGACGATGATCAGAATATCTATGCCTTCCGCGGCACCAATGTGGAATTCATCCGCCGGTTCCAGCAGGACTACGGGGC
>JBDHQG010000695.1:0-2714 GCA_039806925.1 Limisphaerales bacterium | reverse complement strand
TGCGAACGGAGGAGGATCGCCGCGCCTTGATCGCCGGTCTTCGTGACGGCACGCTCGACTGCATCGCCACGGATCACGCGCCGCACACCGACTACGAAAAGGACAAGGAGTTCGATTACGCACCGAACGGCATCCTCGGCCTGGAAACCGCGCTGCCCGTCTCACTGGAAATCCTGGTGAGACAGAACAAATTCAAGCTGCCATTCGTCATCAATCTGCTCACCCGAAAACCGGCCGGAATTCTCGGTCTTCCGGCCGGAACGCTCGCCGAAGGCGCCGCTGCGGATATCTGTCTCTTCGATCCGGATGAAAGCTGGCGCTACGACGCCAAGGCGGGTTTCAGCAAATCGAGCAATTCACCGTGGAGTGGCCAAACCCTGCGCGGCCGCATCCGTTTCACCGTCGTCAACGGCAACGTCGTCCACGAATTGAAAATCCCGCCAGTTCGAAAGTAGCGGCCCTTGAGCGTGGATCGCGAAGTGCGCTGTCAAGATGTCGCACTTGATCTGTCACGCAATGTCCTTCGCCCTCATTTGGCGGCGCAGGCGTCACGGACAATTTCGCGCAGCCAGCGATGGCCGGGATCAGCATCTAGCCGCGGATGCCAGAGCATTGAGACGACAAATTCCGGTACCGCAAATGGAAGCCTGAAACTGTGCATGCCGGTACGCAGATTGCCGGTATGACGCTCCGGCACTGTAGCAATCAGGTCGGAATTACGGGCGAGGGCGAGCGCGGTTGAAAAACCTCCGACAAGCGACACTACAACTCTTCGTCTTAGGCCGAGGACTGCGAGAGCGTCATTGATGGGATCCTTGCTCGGATCGCGGGAGACATCGATGTGTCGACACGCGGCATAGCGCTCGGCTGTGATTCCGTTCCTGATCAGAGGATGCCTCCTCTTGAGGACTCCAATGTAGCCATCCCGGAAGAGTTGTTGCACACGCAATTCCGGACTGGTCGCCTGCTCGACTACGCCTGTCTCCAAGTCGACAAGCCCCTCACGAAGCAGCGCGCTGTCCTTGTTCGGCTTTTGAAGGAACCTCAACTGCACTCCCGGAGCTTCAGCTCCAATTCGCGCCATCAGTTGAGGCGCAAAGTTTTCAACAAAGCCTTCGCTGGTACGCAGCGTGAAAGTTCGCATAAGACGCCGCACATCCAGTTTTCCGGCTGGTCGAAATACCGATTCGCTCTCCTGTACGAGATACCCCACCCGATCACGAAGCTCCGCGGCACGTGGCGTTGGCACGAGACCGCGGCCAGCACGCACCAATAGCGGGTCACCCGTCGCGCTGCGCAGCCGCGCAAGTGCGCGGCTCATCGCCGACGGACTGAGCCGGAGGCGTCGCGCCGCTCGCGCCACACTGCCTTCTTCGAGCAACACTTTCAACGGTACCAAGAGATTCAGATCAGGTCCCGTCATGCGGCCGAGTGTATCTGCCATGGCGTCTCATGCACTGATTCAGTGCATAGAGTGCGCCTTCCGCCATGTCAATCTGCACGGTAAACTTCTGGTACAAACTCGATCACACACGTGCAAGACACCCCTTCCAGTCCCAAGACCGACCAAGCCACCCGATGGGTGCTCACCGGCCTATCGCTTTCGATGTTGATGCCCTCGCTGAGTTCCAGCATCGCCAACGTCAGCCTGCCTGCACTCGCACTCGCCTTCTCGGCACGATTCCAGTCGGTTCAATGGGTCATTCTTGCGTATCTCCTGCCGCTTACGGCGCTGATTGTCAGCGCCGGACGGCTCGGAGATCTATACGGGCGCCGTCGCTTGCTTATATCTGGTATCGCATTGTTTGTCATCGCATCCGCCGCGTGTGCTGTTGCACCGACGCTTTGGCTGCTGATCGTCGCCCGTGCCATGCAGGGAACAGGCGCCGCTGCAATGATGGCGCTAAGCTTGGCATTTGTGGGCGAAACCATTCCAAGATCTCAAATGGGCCGTGCGATGGGGCTCCTCGGAACGATGTCCGCGGTTGGCACAGCCCTCGGACCTTCACTCGGTGGTGCCTTGATTGCTTCCGTCGGGTGGCATTCGATCTTTCTCGTCAATATCCCGCTGGGGATAGCCGCCCTGGTGATTGTCGGCCGGCATCTCCCCCCAGATCTAGGGCGCGTCCGTGAGGATCATCCCGCATTCGACTGGATCGGCACGGCCCTGCTCGCAGCCGCGCTTGCCACCTACGCCCTCGCGATGACAACGGGCCGCGGGCACTTCGTGGCCGTGAACATCATCCTGCTGGGCGTGGCTGCGATGGCCTCCGCTCTGTTTGTTATTGCAGAGTCGAGAGTCGACAATCCGCTGGTTCAAATCCG
The DNA here is from genome assembly GCA_039806925.1 of Limisphaerales bacterium. GTDB lineage: Bacteria > Verrucomicrobiota > Verrucomicrobiia > Limisphaerales > JADJPG01 > JADJPG01. Next base: position 389 of record JBDHQG010000695.1, on the reverse strand, counting down.
CTTGATCAGAGATCCCCGGTTGAAATCAGGCCTCCTTGCCAGCGCATTCGTCTCAACAGTAATGATGACGACCCTTGTGGTGGGTCCGTTCTACCTTGGGATTGGCCTCGGGCTGGGTTCGAGCGCCGTCGGCCTCACACTCTCGATCGGCCCGATAGTCGCGGCCCTCGCCGGGATTCCCGCTGGACATCTGTCCGATCGCCTGGGCTCGCGGCGAATCGCCATCATTGGCCTGCTCGCCTTGGCTGGAGGCGCGGCATGCCTCGCGCTCCTGCCTCCAGTATATGGTGTTTTCGGCTATCTCATGCCCATTACGGTGATGACCACGGGGTACTCCCTTTTCCAAACTGCAAACAATGCGGAAGTCATGGGAGAAGTTTCGGACGACA
>JBDHQG010000694.1:0-2735 GCA_039806925.1 Limisphaerales bacterium | reverse complement strand
AGACTCCGCCGCCATCGTCAGGCGATCAAAGTAAGCCGTCCAGACCTCGAACGGATCGCGCTTCTTCCATTCCGAGATGCGCTTGGGGTTGTCGAGATCCCACGAATCGGAAACGTAATGAACCGCGCCGATGATGTAGTCCCACGGATGTCGCGCCATCAGCTCGCGAATCCACGCCTCCTGGCCGGGGATGTAATCCATCTCCAGCGCGAGCTTGATGATGAGATTCGGATGATCGCGCCGCGCCTGCTGGACCTTGGCGACGTAGGCATCGAGGTCCGCGCGGAACATGCGCCACTCGTCCCAGTCGTCACGCGGCATGGGGTTGTGGTCGGAGAAACCGATTTCGGAGAAGCCCAGTCGCACCGCCTGCGCCGCCAGCTCGGTCGGTTCCCCGACCGCGTGCCGGCACAACGGCGTGTGCATGTGATAATCAGCGGGTAGTGATGACATGCGAACTGCCGAGAAGCTAGAGGACGAAGCTTGGCGGCAGCAAGGCGATTTGTCGCGAGCGCCGGAGGAAGTAACGCATCCGCCCACGACAGCTGGTAGCCGACGACGTAAGGAGGCGGATCTGGCCTTGCCCCGATTTGGTGGACAGGAGTTGGGTGAGTGTGTGAGCTGGGAAGCAAGCACACTCACCCAACTCCTGTCCACCAAATCGGGGCAAGGCCACCCTCATCAACCATGATGAAACGATGCGCCCGCGCCCATCGAGGGAACGGGGTGAGTTGACCCTCTCCTAACTTCGCGCCGTCTTCGGCGGTTGCCAGACCTTCGGATTGCTCGGCGGCACGAGATCGTGTTCGCCAAACTGCGGCACCGGAAATTCACTCGGCGCATCGGCGATCAGATGACGCGGACGATTCGGGCCGGTGAGCTTCTGCTCATCGATCTTCCGTTGCAGCGTCATGAAGGCGTGAATCAACGCCTCCGGTCGCGGCGGGCATCCCGGGATGTGAACATCCACCGGAATGAACCGGTCGATGCCCTTGAGAACATTGTACCCCTGCTTGAACGGTCCGCCGGAAATCGCGCACGCGCCCATCGCGATGACGTATTTCGGCTCGGGCATCTGGTTGTAGAGGCGGATGACTTGCGGCGCCATCTTCTTGGTCACCGTGCCGGCGACGATCATCAAGTCCGCCTGACGCGGCGAAGGGCGAAACACTTCGGCGCCGAATCGCGCCAGGTCATAGCGCGACATCGTGGTGGCGATCATTTCGATGGCGCAGCAGGCGAGGCCGAATTGCAGCGGCCAGACGGAATTCTTGCGCCCCCAGTTGTAGAGATCCTCCAGCGTGGTGGTGAAGACACCCTGCTTGCCAAGCTCGCTGCGAAGTCCTTCGTCCATGGGCGCTCCGGTCACTTCCAGGTCAACACGCCTTTCATCCAGGCCCACGCGAGACCTTCCACGAGCAGCAGCAGAAAGATCATGATGGCCACAAACGCCCCCGCCGACAACCCGGTGAACGCCACGGCGAACGGGAGGAGAAAAATCGTCTCCACATCGAAGATGAGAAAAAGGATCGCGTAGAGATAATACTGCGATTTGAACTGGATCATCGAATCGCCCCTGGCCTCAAGCCCGCATTCGTAGGTCGCGTTCTTCTGCTCGCCGGGCTTCGGCGGGGAAAACTTCGCGGCCCACAGGCGCGCCAGCAACAGGGGGGCAAGCGGAAAGGCAACCGCGATGGCGAGGAAGACCGCGAGGAAAAGATGCGCGCTGTAGTCCATGTCAGCCTTGGCGCGGCTCGTGACGATGCAGGCCGACGGACGCCGCGATGTCATCGAACTCGTCACGGCTCACCGAGTCCATCGTCTTGCCGCGGGACGTGAGCTTCTCGTTAATCTTGATGGCCTTCTCGGTCATCGCCTCATGCGTTTCCTGCGTGCCTCCGACGAGGGCGAAGCTTGGCCCGGTGGTGACGCGCTTGTGGCCGTCGGAATCCAACCCGACCCCGAGAAGCAGCGCCTTCCCTTTGCGCGCGGGCTGTTTCTTGCCAGAAGACTTCGACATGGCCGGAAGGCTACGGACAGGGCGATTCAAGTCAAGCTTACGGCCAGACTGGGGGCGCATCCTGAAGGCGTGTTGCCCAAACCCAAACGGTTGCGGCGCGTCGCTCCGCACCATTTCCGCGCCTGTGCGGCATTGGAATACTCTCCGGAATGCGCCCGCTTCCGAGGCAGGCATGACGTCTCCGCTTGATGTTCGGCGGGGCGACCGGTACAACCGCGGGCAACTTTCCGAGTATGAACGGAATCAATCCTCAGCAACTAGGTCTGGGCTGAAGTCATGTTCGCCTGGACTGTCTATCTCTCGTTCATCGGCGTGGCGTGGCTGCTCACGCTCAAGTCCGATGATGCCGCTGGCGCGCGGCGCGTGGCGCTGATCACGAGCGGGGCAAGCTTGCTGGCGGCGTTGGGCGGTGCGTTTCAATACTCAACTGCGGCGGGATTGGTCGATGTGGCGAATGTCCCGTGGGTGCCGCATCTCGGCATCCGTTATCATCTCGCGGTGGACGGCATCAGCGTGGTGTTGCTGGTGTTGACCGGCCTCGCGTCGTTCGTCGGGATTCTTTTTTCGATGAACATCGAGCAGCGCGCGAAGGAGTTCTTCGCGTTTTATCTCGCGCTGATTGCCGGCGTGTTCGGCGTGTTCCAAAGTTTCGATCTGTTCCTGCTGTTCGTCTTCTACGAGCTGGCCATCGTGCCCAAATATTTCCTGATCGCCA
>JBDHQG010000693.1:0-2739 GCA_039806925.1 Limisphaerales bacterium | reverse complement strand
CACGGCGTTCCAGTTCACCACATTCCAGAACGCCTTGAGGTATTCCGGACGGCGGTTCTGATACTTGAGATAGTAGGCGTGCTCCCAGACGTCGACGCCGAGAACCGGTTTGCCCTCGCAGCCCGCGACGGCCTTGCCCATGATCGGATTGTCCTGGTTCGCCGTGGAAACGATCTCCAGCTTGCCATTGTTCACGACCAGCCATGCCCACCCGCTGCCGAAACGCCCGACGCCCGCCGCTTCAAACTTCTCCTTGAAGGCGTCGAATGAACCGAATGCGGCGTTGATGTCATCGGCGAGCCTGCCGGACGGCGCGCCGCCGGCCTTTGGCGCCATGAGCTTCCAGAAGAAGGTGTGGTTGACGTGGCCGCCGGCATTGTTGCGCACCGGGCCGCGGATGTTGTCCGGAACCGACGCAAGGTCGGTGATCAACGCCTCGGCGGACTTCGCCTCCAGCGCCGCGTTGCCGGCGACGGCCTTGTTCAGGTTCGTGACATAGGCGTTGTGATGTTTGCCGTGATGGATTTCCATCGTGGCCTTGTCGATGTGCGGTTCGAGCGCGTCGGACGCGTAGGGGAGCGGAGCGAGTTCGTAAGCCATGATTGTATCTTTCAGTTTGGTTCGAATTGCGATTTGTTCGTGATGCTCTTCGTGTGCGGAGTGTAGTGCATGGCCTGTTCGTTTCAAGAGCTGTTGCCAGATTTTGCCCAACCCGGCGCAGCCACAGGCCAGCTTGCCCATGAATCCATCCGTCCCGCCTCATGCCGCCCCGCACAACCTGGGAATGCAAAAGGCGCGGAACTTCAGTTCCGCGCCTCTCGAAAGAAAACGGCTGCAGCAACGGCTCAGTGCCGATCTCGATAGCCGCGATCACCACGGTCCCGGCCACCGCCGCCACCCCGGTGACCGCCACCACCACCTCCTCCGCCGCCGCGATAACCGCCGCCACCACCCTCACCGCGAGGGCGATCCTCTTTTGGCCGCGCCTCGTTGACCGTCAGCTTGCGCCCGGCGAATTCGGAACCGTGGAGCTCGGCAACGGCTTTTTGAGCCTCGTCTGGCGAGCTCATTTCCACAAAGCCGAACCCGCGAGACTTACCCGTCGCGCGATCGTGGAGAATGTTTACTGACAGAACCGTGCCCGCCCTGCTGAAGTGATCCTGGAGATCGTTCTCGGTGGCGTTGTAGTCGATGTTTCCGACAAAAAGTTTCGTCGACATGGAGATGGATCGTGAGTGGTTGTTAAATGTGGTTTCGCGAGGCGCGCCGGGCCGGATTCGGTTCACTTCGCATTCAGTTGTATTTCACCGGCATCAGAAATCGTTGGATGAACGATGACAAGGAAAATTCGGCAAAGATTATCACGAACTTGAGCCGCCATCCGTCCCGCAGCCCCCGTCCTCCCCGGTTTCCAGATCAGGCGGCCCGCCGGCGGGGCCGATCATCACCACGAATTCCCCCTTCAACGACCGTTTTTCCAGCAACATCGCCAGCTCCTTCGCGGTGCCCCGCAGGAATTCCTCGAACTTCTTGGTCAATTCCCGCGCCAGCACCACGGTCCGATCCGGAAACACTTCCGCCAGCTCGCCGACGAGCTTCCCGATCCGGAACGGCGACTCATACAACACCAGCGTTCCCGCAAACGCCTTGAGCGCCTCGAGCTGCCTGCGGCGCCGGCCCGACTTGTGCGGCAGAAACCCGATGAAATGAAACTCGTCCGTCGGCAGCCCGCTCGCCGTCAATGCCGCCACCAGCGCGCACGGCCCGGGCACGGACTCCACGCGCAACCCCGCCAGCCGCGCCGCGCGCACCACCCGCTCGCCCGGATCGCTGATGCCCGGGCTGCCCGCGTCCGTCACCAGCGCCACCCTTTCGCCCCGGCCGAGCCGCTCCAAAATCTCGCCGCCACGCCGCGCTTCATTGAAGTGATGGTAACTCACCATCGGCTTCACGATCCCGAGATGCTTCAGCAACTGCCCGGTGCGCCGCGTGTCCTCCGCCGCAATTACGTCACATTCCCGCAGCACACGAATCGCCCGCAACGTGATGTCCTCCAGGTTGCCGATCGGCGTCGCCACGAGATACAACGTGCCCGGCGTCAAGGCCGGCAATGCCCTTTCGGATTCGTTTGGAGAAGTCATCTGGTTCGCAACACTCGAAACCCCGTCGCGGCCGGCGCCAGGACCAGGACGTCCGAATCCGGCAGCTCCCGCTTCATCGCCTTCGCCACCGGCGAAGCGCTTCCCAAGGTCAGGCACATGATCGACGATCCGGAGCCGCTCAAGAACCCGCCCAGCGCGCCCGCCTTTTCCCCCGCCGAGACGACGCGCGACAACTCCGGCAGCAGCTTCGCCCGATACGGCTGATGCACGCGATCATCGAACACGCCGCGCAGCATCCCGTATTTCCGGCTGGCAAACGCCGCGGTGATGAGCGCCGAGCGGTTCAACGCGTGCGCCGCATCCGCCCTGGCATACGACGCCGGCAACAGCTTGCGCGCGGCCTCCGTGCTGATGCCCGCCCTGGGAATCAACGTCACGCATTGAAGCCCGGAACCCACCGGAAACGACAGGCACCGGACCGATTTCCCCACGCGGCCCGACACCGTGAAGCCGCCGAAGATCGCCGGCGACGCGTTGTCCGGATGCCCCTCCAGCTCCGTCGCCAGCTCCAGCAGACGTTCGCGCGTCAGCCCGGCGCCCGACAGCCCGTTCAACGCCGCCAGAAACCCGACTCGAA
>JBDHQG010000692.1:0-2747 GCA_039806925.1 Limisphaerales bacterium | reverse complement strand
TCGGAAGTCCGGGACAGCGGCGTCCGGCACGAACGCTCCGCCGGCGGTTGTGATCGCGCCGCCGCCGATCCTGCCGGCCGGCTCCAATCCGCCTGCGATCCCGCCGCCATCGACCGGGACATCCTTGGCGGACTTGATGACGGGGGACGCCGACCAGTCGGACACGGATCGCGCCCACCATTTCCTCAACCGGGGCACCGAGTTGTATCAGCAGGGCGAGTTCGCGGCGGCGTTCACCAATTACGCTGAAGCGGTGAGATTGACGCCGGACGACGAGACGGCGCATTTCAACCTGGGCTCGGCCCTCGCCAAGCTCGGCAGAAATCAGGGCGCGAAGGCGGCGTACCTGGAGGCGTTGAAGCTGTTTCCTGAATACTCCGAGGCGCACAACAATCTCGGCAATCTGCTCGCCAGCGAAGGGAAGCTGGCGGAGGCCACCGAGCACCTCGCCGCGGCGGCCAAGCTCTCCCCGGAGAGCGCCTCCGCGCAGAACAATCTCGGCATCGCGCTCGTCCGGCAGGGCAGGCTGGCCGAGGCCGTCGCGCATTTCACGGAGGCGATCCGGCTGATGCCCGACTATCTGGAAGCCCACTGCAATCTCGGGAACGCGCTCCTGACGCAGGGGAGGCTCATCGAGGCGGAGGGCAGGTTTGAAGCAGCCTTGAAGATCAAGCCGGGCTTCGAGCCCGCGAAAGCCGGCCTCGCGCGCGTGGCCCAGGCCCGCCAGGCGCCGTTGGTCCCGAATTCCCCCGTGCCGCTGCCTTGAAGAAGGTCGTGGGCGAACTACTTGTTCGCCTTCACCGTGCCGTCCATCGCCACCGTGATTTCCCTCGCGCCGGCTGGAATCGAACTGGATGTTTGCTTTCCTCCCGGCCAGCGGACGATCACTTCGGTGGGCGTTTCCGGAGCGCTCATCACGGCCACCACGCTGTCCTGCGACCAGTAGCCCGAGCCGCCATGAATCTCCCGGGCCGGCCCCGTCTTCTTTCCAAAGCGCAACGTGATCGTGGCACCGAGGCCGTCGGGATTGGGCGGAGGGCCGTTGAGGCGCACGCGCAGCCCCGGCCGGGCGGTGGCGTTGCGCAGCAGCGCCGTCGTGGCGGAGTGCTGGGCCACGGCGAGATCGGTGCGCCCGTCCTCGTCGAAATCGCCTGCCGCCGTCCCGCGCTGTTCGCCGTAGAGCAGGATGCCGGAACGGCGGCCCTCGACGGCGTGGAAACGGCCTTGTCCCTCCCCCAGCAGGAGCAGGCCGCGTCCCGCGTCGTGCCGTGAATCTTCCGGGCGGTTCAGGAAGAAATTTTGCGCGGCGAACAGATCCTCGCGGCCGTCACCGTCAAAATCCGCCACGGTCAATCCGAAGAGCGGCGCGTATTGCGCGGCCTCGGGCAAGGGCATCAGCTCAAAGCGATCCCCGCGGTTCAGGAGGACGACGGAGCGAAGGGTGGCTGCGGAGACCGGACGGGCGCCGGACTGGTGCGGACCCAGGACTTCCGGGATGTCGGCCACGGAGAAGAGCTTGTGGTTTGAAAAGCGCGTGCGCAGTTCGGGCCAGCCGGAACCCAGGATCATCATGTCGCGGCGCGGCGCCAGTCGGCCCCGGGAATCCAGCTCGGCCTCCAGCAGGTCGACCGAGCCGTTGCCGTCGAAGTCGCCGTAAAACATCGTCACGGGCCGGGCCGGGGTGGGCGTCCCGTAGGGCGTGTTCAATCCCCAGTTTCCGGCGGCGATGTCGAGCCGGCCATCGCCGTCAAAGTCTCCCGTGGTCACGCTCGTCCACCAGCCGGTCCACTGGCTGAGCGTCGAGCCGGCGGCTTCGCCGGGAACCGTCAGCGGCGCGTTCCATTCGGTCAACCGTCCCGCACGGTTGCGAAAGATGCGGAGCGGTCCCCATTCGCAGGCCAGGAGAAGTTCGGGCGTGCCGTCGCCATCAAGATCCGAGAAAGTGGCTCCGCTGACCAGGCCGGTTTGTTTCAGCAAGTTCTCCGTGGCGGCGTCGGGCCGTAACGTGCCGCGGTCATTGATCAAGAGCTGCGAGGCGGCTGATTCGGGATACCGGCCGGGAACCACGCGGCCTCCGATGAAGACATCCAGGTCGCCATCACCATCGACATCCGCGACAGAGATCGGTCCGCCCGCGGTTTTGCTCGGGCGCAATCCGGGAATGATTTCCACCGCGGCGGTCGCTGTTCCGGAGACGCTCTTCGGGAGAATCCTGGCGAGCGGGGCCGTTTCGGAGTCCGGCGTCCGAAGGCCGAATTGTCCGGCGAGCAGGGCGCGCTGGCCGGGCGCGGGCACCCAGTTGGCGAAGCCGGCCAGGTCTGTGTTCAAGGCGGTGCCGGACGACGATTCCCATCGGCTGAACTTTCCCCTGCCGTCGTGGCCAAAAATGGCGGGCGAAGTTCCCGCGTCGCCGCCGATGATCAATTCATCCCGCCCGTCTCCATCCAGATCGCTCCAGGCCACGCCGGGCCCGAGCCGGCTCAGGCTGCGCGGGAGCAGCGGCTGCCGCTCGAAATCGCTGAAGGCGACCACGCCGTGGCTGTGATGGAGCGACTCGCTGACGTTCTGAAAAAGAGGGGCGATGTCTGCCACGGGAGCCGGCTTGGGATGTCCGGGCGCGGGGCCGGCGGGCTCGACGATTTCGTAAATGTGATTCGCCTTCACGCCGTGGACGACGCTGCGATGGCCGCTTCGCCAGGCGACCTCAATCGACATCTGGTTGGTAAGCGTGCCGGCGGCGAACACGC
>JBDHQG010000058.1:0-12125 GCA_039806925.1 Limisphaerales bacterium | reverse complement strand
CGTTCGCTGGGCGGGCTGGCCAATCGCATGGGCGGGGACGCAGCCGAACAAACGGCCCGCCGCTTCATTCAAAAACACAATCGACGCGCCGTCATCCAGGGTGAGGATGGCGTCTTCGATCGAATTCAGCACTGTCTCCAGGCAGACATCCATGTTTTCAGGGCGGAGGCCGACGTTCCGGGGAGGTTTAGATGCCGCCCCGTGGCGCTCCGGGGGGAGAGACTCGTTGACAAACGCGAAATTGCAAAGAGATACTTTTCCATCGCCGGTCGCTCGCGGCCCAGTCTCCCCCCGGAACGCGACCTTGGCGGAGGGAGGCGGTGCCGCTCGAACGGAAGCTCCGGCGCGACATTCAAAACACGATTTCTCCGCATGGAAGCACTTGTCGAACTGCTGTCACAACACTGGCCGGGCGTGTTGTTCCGTCAGAATGCGGACCTCACCTTCGCCACCGCGACGCCGTACCTGGAGGAGCTCACCGGCTGCAGCCTGGCCGAATGGCAGGGTGAACCCGGCGCCTTCTGGAAGCACGTTCACGAACTGGATCTGGAGCTCGTCCGGCGCCACTTGGGCGAGGTCAACGTTTCGCCAGAAGGGAGAACCTGCGCCTTCCGGCTCCGTCACAAGATCACCGGGCGCATCAGCTACATCTCCGAATTTCGCCGCGCGCAAATGGATTCAGCCGGACGGCTGGCCGGCTACGAAGGGTTCTGGATGAATGTCACGCAGCAGGCGCTGGCCGAGCGCCGGCTCGCCAGCGCGGCGTGGAAGGAAACTCTCGGGCTCCTCACACTCGGGCTGTCGCACGACTTCAACAACCTGCTCGCCGGCATCATGGGCTTGAGCGAGGCGTATCTCAGCCAGATCGGGGCGGACCACCCGTTCCGCGAGGGGTTGCAGCTCGTCCATCGCAATTCGCAGCAGGCGGCCCATTTGATCCGGCGCATCGCCGAGTTGCACCGCGGTGTGACCGGCACCCGCGGTTATCACGACCTGAACAACCTGGTGAAGGAGAACGCGGAGATCATCGGGAAGATTGTCCCGAAGCGAATCGAAGTCGCATCCGAGCTCGCCCCGGGCCAGCTGCCGCTCTATGTCGATCCGGTCGAGTTTCAGCAAACCCTCGTCAGCCTGGCGCAGAATGCCGCCGAGGCCATGCCCGAGCGCGGGCGCCTCCTGCTGAGAACGTTCCCCGCCGGGAACGCCGCCGATTCCGTCCCCCATGTCGGCCCCGTTCCCCGGCCTCCGGTCGCGTGCTTCGAAATCAGCGACACCGGCGGGGGCATCAAGCCACGACACCTGCCGTTCATCTTCGACGCATTTTTCACCACCAAGCCGATGAACCGCGGTTCCGGCCTGGGCCTCTACAACGCGCGGCTCTTCGCCGAAAAGCACGGCAGTCGCATCACGGTGGAAACCCGCGAGGGCCAGGGGACGGCGTTCCGAATCTGGTTTCCCATCGCCGACTTCACGGAGGCCGACGAGGCCCTCGAAACGGCGAACCGCCGCCGGCGCTCCGTGCTGCTGGCAGGGCCGCCGGGGGCGTTGCGCGACGGGACGGCGGAGTTCCTCAGAACGCACAACTACCATGTCGTCGAATCCGATCACGACGCGGAGGACTTGCTGCTGACCAGCGACTACCAGTTCGACGGGGTGTTCATCCTGGCGGAACCCCAAGGTGCCCTGCCCGGTCAACTGACCGGCTTCATCCGGTCGAGGAAGCTTCCCGTGAAAATCATCCTGAAAACGTCAGGCGGCAATCCGGACGATCTGGACGCCGCGCTGGTGGCCCGGTGCGATCTGTTGATCAGCCCGGACCTGTCAGAGGATCGGTTGCTGGACAAGCTCGCAGCCACCTTCGACCTGAGAGCCCGCCAGTGAACCCCTCCACGCAGTCAAGCTCCGGGAAGATTCTCATCGTGGACGACGAAGAGATCGTGCTCGTGGCCCTGCGCGACACCTTGAGACAGATGGGACATCCGGTCGTCACCGCCCTTACCGTCGCGGAGGGGCTGGACCTTCTGGGCAGGGAATCCTTCGCCATCGTTTTCACCGACTACCAGATGCCCCAGCTCACGGGACTCGAGTTCCTGGCGCGAGTCCGCGAGCTACAGCCCGCCGCGAGCCGAATACTGATCACGGCGGTCCTGAACCTCGGCACCGTCATCAACGCCATCAACCGCGCCGAGGTTTTGCGCTTCCTCGTGAAGCCGTGGCGCCGGGAAGATCTCGAAGAGACGGTGACGGCAGCGATGCAGCGCCATGCGGGGCACGTCGTGAACGCACGCGAACTGCAGGCCTTGCGGGAAATCATCGCCTCGCAACAGGAACGAATCGACTGGCTGGAGGCCGAGAACCGCCGGTTGAAGGCCCGCTGAAACGCCGCCGCGATCCGGGGCGCTGAAATTCGTTCTTTCCTCGACGCTGACTTCCCGCTAGTAACAACCCGATGCCGATTGAGAAAATCATCGTGTTAGAGGACGACTTGATCGTCCGGAAGAGTCTCGAACAGCAGCTGCGCTACCGTCGTTACGACGTCGCCTCCGCGGGCAACATCGCCGGCGCCCAGGAGCTCCTCGCCCGGGACAACTTCGATCTGATGATCGTGGACGTGAAGCTGCCCGATGGCGACGGCACGGAATTTCTCAAATCCCTTCAGTCCCGCCCGACCAAGCCGCTCGTGGTGATGATCTCCGGATTCGGCACCGTGGACCTCGCCGTGGAGTGCATGAGCAACGGCGCGTTCACCTTTCTCACCAAGCCCTTTTCTCCCGAGCAGCTCGCCGTCACGCTGAAAAAGGCGGAGGAGCACACCCAGCTGCTCAAGGTCAACCAGTACCTCAGCCATGCCGAGGACGAGGAGTCCGGTTACGAACTGCTCGGCCAGAGCAAGGTCATGGAGAATCTTCGCCAGCTGATTCGCAAGGTTGCGCGGACGCAGGCGACGGTGCTGATCCAAGGCGAGAGCGGAACCGGCAAGGAGCTTGTCGCCCGCGCGCTCTACCGCCAGAGCCCGCGCGCCAGCGCGCCGTTCATCAAGCTGAACTGCGCGGCCATCCCGGAAAACCTGATCGAGAGCGAGTTGTTCGGCCACGAAAAGGGCGCGTTCACCGGCGCGATCAACAAGCGCGAAGGCCGCTTCGAGCTCGCCCATTCCGGCACCATCCTGCTCGACGAGATCAGCGAAATTTCCCCGACCGTGCAGGCGAAGCTGCTGCGCGTGTTGCAGGAGCGCGAGTTTGAACGCGTCGGCGGCAACCGCACGATCAAGGTTGATGTCCGCGTCCTTGCCACCACCAACCGCCGGCTCGAGGAAAGCGTCGAGCGGAAGGAGTTCCGGCAGGATCTTTACTTCCGGCTGAACGTCGTGCCCGTCGTGATAGCGCCCCTGCGGGAGCGCAGGGAGGACATCGGCATTCTTGCGGAACAGTTCCGGCAGCGCTTCGCCCGCAAGCACGGCATCCAGGTTCACGGCATCAGCAAGCCGTGCCTTGAGACGCTGATGGATCATTCCTGGCCGGGCAACGTGCGCGAACTCCAAAACGTGATCGAACGGGCCGTGATCCTTTGCAGCGATGGCGGAGAGCTTGAGCCAGCGCACCTGGGCATCGGGAAGGTTGACCGGGCCGTCGATGTAGACTCCTCCCTCGCGGCTGACGCGGACGTTCCCTCCACATCGGCGAACGGTGAATTCCGCACGCTCAGCGAGCTGGAGAAGCATCACATTCTGGCCGCGCTCAAGCATTGCAAAGGCAACCGCACGCACGCCGCCAAGATGCTTTCGATCAGCATCCGCACGCTGCGGAACAAGCTGAACGAATATAATTTCAAGGGCGGAGGCGAACAGTCGGGCTCCGAGGATGCCGCCGCCTAGGCCCTGCCCACGCTGGCGCAGCTTGTAGACACGCCGACCAACCGGCCCATGATGGCCGGGTGCCAGCGAACCATCCTTCTTCGGTTTCGCAGGCATTCGCTCAAGGATCTTTCTGAGGCAGTGTCCCGATTCTTGGACGACATCCATCAATGCCGCGTGTCCATAGAGCCGACAGCCCGGCACGATTCGTGTCCTGCAACCAGCCTCGGCGCTCCAAGGTTGTCTTGGAACGATACAGCAGCATGATTTTCTGTCCTCCCTCCGGCTTGCCACCAGCTGCTTCCACGCAGTGACTCCACGCGCTCCCGGCGCGCCAGCACCGCTGTTTTCAGGGCGTCCGGCCCGTTTTCGCACGCCGTGGAAACAACCTTTTCCAGGCTGGACAGCCTCGTTTTCGTACGGTGGCAGACCGCTTGCTAAAGGACATGCCGTTAATTGATGAACAAGCCATCAGCCATGAAAAGCAACGCCTGCCTCGCGAGACCGCATTTCATGAAGGATGAGCGGATGCATGAACTATGATTACTGAAACCCAATCGTGTGCGGGCAGGCGGACGCGCGGACGTCGCAGGATCAGAACTCGCGCCAGGAGAAACGATTCGTGGCCCAGCGCCAGCCGCATGCGCCCCGGCAGCGCGATGGAGAGTGAAATGGTCGAGAAGTATGTTCCGCTCGTGCGCAACGTCGTCGGGCGCCTCGCCATGACTCTCCCTCCGCATGTGGATGGCGAGGATCTCTACAGCGCGGGGTTGACCGGCCTGCTCAACGCGGTGCGCCAGTATAATCCCGCCGCGGGCACGTCGTTCGAGACCTACGCCCGCCTTCGCATTCGCGGAGCGATTCTCGACGAACTGCGCCGCATGGACTGGGTGCCCCGATCCGTGCATACCAAGGCCCGCAGAGTCCAGGCCGTGATGAACGAAATCGAACAGAAGAAAGGCCGGATCGCCACCGAACAGGAGATGGCCGCCGCGCTGAAAATTTCCGTTCCCGAATACCGCGGGTGGATCGAGGAAATCCGCCCCGCGACGTTTGTCTGCCTCGATGCCGCCTTCAGCAACGATCACGATGACTCCGGCTCGCAGTACGAAAGCATGGCGGACCAGCGCCAGGAAGATCCGCTTGACGGAACGGCCCGCCGCGAAGTCGCGCGCGTGATCGCGGAACGCCTCCAGGAACTCCCGGAGATGCAAAGAAAGGTTCTTGCGCTCTATTACTTTGAAGACATGCGGTTGAGGGAAATTGCGGAAGCCTTTGGCCTGACCGAGTCGCGAATCTGCCAGATTCACGCCCAGGGCATCCTTTCGATCAAATCCTTCCTGCTCAAATACGATCCTTACTTTGCCTGAGAGACTGACATACGGCGCAGCCGCGGCACGCCACGAACGGAGCGATTCCTCGCACCGCCCGCCGGCCCGGCTCGCTCCTTCGACGCCCGACCACTTGATGCCGGACGGTGAGTGGTCGCCGCGTCCACCAAAACAACAAGGTGCCGCCATGGAAATTGCCGCAGCGCAGGACCAGCGCGGATTCGGCAAGGCGTGGCACCATACGAAGTCATGGACTGATGACACAGATACTTGAACACGTCATTGAGGCGCTTCGCGACGAATTGCAGCAATTTGGCGAAATGCTCGTGCTGCTGGAATTCCAGCAGTCCTGCCTGAACCGCGGAGACATCGGCTCGGTCCCACAGACGACAACCGCCATCGACTCGCAACGCAACGTGATCGAGTCGGCCCGCGCGCGAAGGGAGAATCTCCAACGACAGCTCACATGGACGATCGGGCAGCCTGATCCCCAATCCCTCCAAGCGCTGCTTCCCCGGATTCCGGACATTTACCGGCCGCTCCTCCTGGCCCTCATCGGCGAGATCAACCAGCTGATTGCAGAGGTCCGCCTTCGACTGGAAGCGAACCAGCTTCAGCTGCGCCGGGCCCTTGACCAGACCGTCGGGCTTCTTTCAACGATTTCCTCGCAAGCTTACTCGGCCCTGCTTGCGGAGGAACGGAATTCGTCCGGGGCCGAATCATCACCGCACGCTGTCACTGCCGCCATCGTGTAACCCGAGGACACATCCCATGCTGATCCTATCCCGCAAACTCAACGAAAGCATCGTTATCGATGGCCGCATCATCGTGAAAATCCTCCGCATCGAACGAGACACCGTGAAGATCGGAATTCAGGCGCCCACGGAACTGCCCGTGCATCGCCAGGAAGTCTACGACATGATCCAACGAAACAAGCAGGCCTCCCTCAACGCTGGAACGGAAGTCGTCCCAAAATCCCCCGCAGCGCAAGTCACACCGATCCTCCCGAAAGACAAGCCGCAGCCGCCATCGCCGAACCGCGGTCCCTCGGGCCCGGGCAATGGCACGTCCGGCACTGGAAAATAAAGGACAGTGCGCGGACGCAACCTTGCCCGCCGTTCAACAACACGGGATGATTGAATGGAACTGGTGCGCCCGGCAGGACTTGAACCTGCAACCTTCTGATCCGAAGTCAGAAGCTCTATCCAATTGAGCTACGGACGCATGTTTGCTGAAGCTGGAGGCAGATTGCAGCGCAGGCACCTCATTGGCAAAACAAAAGCCGGCGCAGCCTCAACGACCGGGAACCCGCTTCACAATCGAACGGGACTCGATCTCGACGGTGGATTGCCGCCCCAGAAAATCCATCAACACGAGCACGCGGTCTTTCCCCGGCATCACGGACATCACCGTGGCATTCAAACCGTTGAAAACGCCTCCCCAGACAGCCACATCATCCCCCGGCATAAAGCCGTTTGAAACCGGCCGGACTCCTTCATTGCCGACCAGACGACGTATCTCCTCAATCGCCGTTTCCGGAACCGTCGGCCACTTGTTCCCGAAATGAACGACTCCCGCGACACCCGGCGAGTAATGAATCCGGGTCAGGTGCAGTTCCCAGTCAAATCGCGCGAACAAGTAGTTCGGAAACATCGATTCAATGACGGAGACCGACCTGTTTCGCATGCGTCGCTCGTATTTCAACCGGGGATTGAACACCTCCACGCCATCGATTTTTTGAAGGTGGGTCGCCGCGAGGTGTTCATGTTTCGGATGGGAACGCAGGCAGAACCATGCCACGAACCGGGCCGCACCGGCATCATCGGCAGTCATTGAGGTTTGCAATGTCTCGTTCGTCACGACAGAAAAGCTAAGTGCGGAAAGCAAATTCCGAAAAGACAATTCAAACGGGAACGCGGACGCCGACTGCACGCGGGCACAGCACGGCATTACCCATCGCAGCCTCAGACTTCCAGTTGTCCCAACCAGCCGGGATGCGGGATAAATTTGAAATAAGCCGTCCGATCGGACGGATCAAAAAAGCTGTCTCCATCCCTGGTTTCTCCGTCGTGGCGCAGACGGATATCCGAAAATCCGGAAAGCCCGAAACTCCCCGCCCCCGCCAACCCCGCGGAAAACTGGCGGATTTTTCGCGGATCGAACCCCATCAAACGTGCCGTCGTCACGTCGACCGCAAACGGGTGGGCACCGGCGATCAGACAACCGCTCCGGCGGGCGCTTGGTTCCAACGGCCCCATCCGTTCACCGCCAATAATCCCGTCGACGACGCAAAATAATGTTCGTTGCGGGGTGTCGTGCAACCGCCCGGAGGCATCGGCAAAGAAAAGGATTTGCGCCAGGTCCGCCGTCATTCGCCAAGCAGAATCGTTTCCATACCAGTTCCCGGCATCCAGCATGTAAGTTTCGTCCGACACCCTGACAAACGGCTTCAAGGTGGCGCGATAAACCGATCTCGCAACATTGTAGATTGAATCACCCGCCTTCGATTGCCTAGCGAGAAACCGATCGTAAGCCCATCGCTGAATCTTCACTAGAGTGCGATCCTTTCCCGCGCGCGAGTCGGGAATCTGATCACCACCGTCCTTCGGCGTGCCAAGCCGATAATGGACCAGATAATTCTTGTTGGTGTTGATACCGACCAGTCCCTTCAGATTCAAAGTCACACCCACCTTTTTGTGGGTCTTCATTTTCGGAACCGACAGAAAAACGTCGGCCGACAGCATTGTCTTCGAGACGCAATACTCCTGCGTCTCCCCTTGGTGATGGGAAATGGTCTCTTCGCGATTGTAGTCCGCCCCATAATAATTTTGGTTTGGCAACCCGTAGAACTGGCTCCGCTTCCCAAGATTGATCACCACGCTGCCTGCCGGATCACCGGGGAGCGTTTTGCGGTTCTGCGTCAGTGGCGGCTTCGTGTGGTCGATGATCGCAAAATTCCGGCAGTCATGCACCTCAATCTTGAAACCGAACCTGGTGGCATAGAACTCCTGGATCGTGTCCAGATGCTGCAGCCGCATCAACTCATCCCAGTCACAATCCATCTGGGGAACGTCCGCGATAATGATTCGCCCTTCGCCATTGAGCGCAATAAAAACGTAATCGACCAACGCGCGAAGAATCGACGGATGGGTGATGACCGAAAAGATGTCGTCGCCGCCTGCATTGAAGCTCAGCACGTAATTCGGCTTCAGAAGAACCGTCTGACCCGGCTTGATATAAACACCCAACGGATTCCAGTCCTGCGCTCCGAACCTTTCGCTATCGAGTTCCAAATCAAAAAAGAGGCGACGGAGCAGGCGATACGGCCAGTTCGGCGCTTTCGAAACCTCCGGAAAACGCGACTCCGGAAACCGGGCGTCCGGATGAAACGGCGGCACCGGGTTGTAGGCGGGAACCGTGATCCCAAAAGCAACGAGCTGGCTCATTCAGAATCTCCGTAGCGGACGTCCATGCGCTGATCGAGGAACCGGTATTTGCCGGATTGCGTGCGCGGTATCTCATCCACGCGCTCCAATTCCAGCACCATGTCATCGCCGAGCTTGAGCCTGAGGCCGCCGGCAATCTTCCGCTGTCCCTCTGCCGGCAATATGCGTTCCTTCGGCACGTATTTGAACGTCACCCGCCCCGGAGTTTCCTGAAGAAACTGGAATTGCCGCAGGCCGTCAAAAATATCATCGTGCATGTTGATGGCCGTCATCGAAATGTACCGGCCTGATTTCGTGACAATCACCTCATGAGCACGGCCCATGATTCGATTGAGCATCGGGAACTCGCGGCCGCACTGCTCGCAACGCCCCGGTCCTTTTTCCGCGTGATCCATGGTCCGGTAGCGGATGAACGGGGTGAGCTCTTGATGGAAGCCGGTGCCGACGATTTCGCCCTCCTGCCCTTCCCTGGCTTCGTGGCCGTTATCAGCGAGCACCTCCGTGACGCCATAGAACGGCCAAGCATGAAAGCGTGTCGTCTGCTCGCACCATGGCGCAAGCACCGCTTTCTCGCAGTGGCCGTACCAGGCGAAAAATCTCGTGCGCGGAAACATTATGCGAAACTTGTCCAACTGCCACGGGTAAACGTTCTCCGAACCGAGGAAGACATTTTCCAGCGGCAATCTCCCGCCGAATTTCCGTTCTTTGATCAAATCGCACAGCAGGTTCATCGACGAGGGATACGCCTGAAGCACCCGTAACCCGCGCGCTTCGACCTCGCTCACGTAACGAGGCAGGGATTCGGCGGTGAGAAAATACGACGACAAGGCCAATTCCCGCGAGAACGGATCCCAGCACGAGATGGCATCTGCCGAACCCACATAACCCCCGCGCAGGACCGCGCTTGGCGTTCCCAGCTTCCATCCCGTCCATGACCAGCCAGCGTGCATGAACGCATCTTCGACGCTGGAGGTTTCAAATGTTTCGCGGAACCCGAATGGAATGCCGGTCGATCCTCCCGTGGTTATATAGCGCCCGGTTTTTCCAGCCACCGTGAACGCCGAAAGGTTATCCCGGAAAAGCTGTTTGCTGGTGAATGGAAGGCGGCGGAGGTCGCTCAAGTCCCGCAAATCCTGGCCCGAGGTCAACCCCACCTTCTTGTAAAGCTCGCGGTAACCCTCCGTCCCGACAATGGCAAGTTCGACGATCTTCTGCAACCGCTCCAACTGCCAGGAGCGAATCCGTTCCGCAGGCCAGCGCTGGGCATTCTGCAAAAAATCCACCCAGTATCGATATACCCGCGGCTGCCGGACTTCAGGCGGCACGACTGCCAGCAGACGTCTCAGCCGATGGCGATGGACCTCGGGGATCCCGTGAATGAACCGTTTCAGGGACATGCGATCCAGCCGCGCGCGAAATCAATGCCTGCCGCCGCCGGGCGGTGAGGCACACGGAGCAGGAAGAGTCTTTGATCGATCATACAACGATATTGTCGTCGGCAAAATACTAGAGCTCAAGGCACTCGCAAGCCAGAAGCACTCTTGCAAGCTTGCGTTTGGAGCCACACTGAAATAATTGAAACCGCGTTTTGCGCAGGCAGCCGGGCTCTCAATTGGGCCGTGCGGTGTGTTTGCCCGGACTATGATGACCAACAACAAGTCAGTTTCCGTTCACAACGCATCCGCTCACCCAGCGGGCCGGTCAAGATCATGGCCCGTCGTTCCAACGAACGGCTCCCAACGCTGTCTACTGTGTTGATGCATTTCATCCGATCCCTTGCAGATGAATAGATCGAAACTGGCAAATGGGGCCGTGCCCATGACTTCCTCAATCGCGCCGGCGTCCTGCGCCGGGCAGGTTCTTCCTTCCCGCTTTCCCGGGAGCAGGGGCATATTGGGGCCACCGCGAGACCAGTCCTTCACCAATCACATGCCGGCTTTGCTTGTCGTAACCTCCGTGCAAACCAACACGTTTGTGTGAAAAAACCGCTCGCGTTGCCACTGCAAGACATGGAGCCGACGGCAAACCTCTCCTCGGCCATCCGGTTTGCCAAAGGCTTGATGGGACATGTCATTCATCTGCGTTCAGGATCACCCGCGCCGATGTCTGCGGGGCCGGTGATTGAATTCTCGCAGCTGACTCTCGCCACCCGGGAGAGCCTGCAACGCCAGGCCCCCGTCGTACTTGCCGGTCTCAGAAACTCGCCCGTGTGAAACGACGCCTCCTCTTCGTCGCCTACCCGTATCTGGACGCCAACATGGGCGGGGTGCGTCTCCGCCGCATCGCACGGTTGCTGCCAAAATTTGAATGGGAGGTCGTGGTCCTCACCCACACGCGCAATGATTCCAGTGTCACCCTGGCAGATTCGCCCGGCGTCCGGGTAATCGAGGTGGAAGCGACCGATCTGACCAGCCTTTACCGAAGGTTCAGGAATGTCCCGGAAGCAAGCAGTCCACCCGGCACCAAGCTTTCGCCCGCCGCGCAAAAGATCGGACTGACGAGCGAGATCAACCGCTGGCTCATGATCCCGGACAAGATTGCGCCGTGGCGCGGGCCGGCAACGCGTCGTGGAGCGCAACTTCTCCAGACCGAAACATTCGACGCCATCTTCGCCTCGCTGGATCCTCGCACCTCCCTTCTCGTCGCAACGGATTTGTCCGGACGGTTCGGAATTCCAAGTGTCATCGAGTACCGCGATTTGTGGATCGGCAATCCTTACTACCACATCACGCAGCCCACCAAATTCCACAGCTGGCTTCACCAACGGCTCGAGCGAAAGGTTCTGCGACGCGCGAACCGGGTCAGCGCCGTCTGCCAGGGCATCGCCGGCTACCTGTCCGCGACATATCAGCGAGAGCTGCGAAAACCGGTGGCGTTGAACTACAACTTTTTCGACCCGGCCGAATACCCCGGGCGCACAGCCCGGCCAACGAACCGTCCGTTCGTCATTTCCTACACCGGTGCCCTGTATGCGAGCCGGACACCTCACCAGTTCTTTGAAGGAATGCGCCAGTTCATCGACGAACAACGCCTCGCGCCGGAACAGTTTCGCTTCTGCTGGGCTGGTGGCGCCGCCGGAATCAATGATCTCGCCGAAGTCATCCAGCGCACGGGAATCACGCCCTACATGGATTTTCTCGGAATGATTCCCCATCGCGAAGCACTCCGGCTCATGATGGAAAGCGACGCCGCATTGCTCATTCAGGCGCCGGACGACCGGATTCACATCCCGGGGAAACTGTTTGAAGCGCTCGGCGCCCGCGTCCCGCTGCTGGCCCTGGCAAATCCATGCGAAGTCACGGAGATCATGAAACGATGCCACGCCGGCCTCATCTGCGGCCATAGCGCGGGGTCTGTGGCGGACGCACTGCAACAGTTTGCCACCATTGCCCGGTCAGGAGGGAACTGGCCGTTTAACAATCCGGCAGTTGAAACATTCTCGGCGGATTCTGCGGTCGGGCGGCTGTCTCAACTCCTGGAATCGGCGGGCCAATA